>JANELJ010000091.1 GCA_024511395.1 Gammaproteobacteria bacterium
GCACTATCTTAAACAGGAAATTCAAAAACGCACCAGAGAATTAATAAAAACCAATTAACGCCTGTCAATACAGACCCGCGAACTGGAAAAAGCCAAAAAAGAACTCACACTGCAGGCTATTACCGATCCTCTGACACAGTTATATAACCGCCGTTATTTTGCTGATATCGCCAGCAAGGCATTCTTTAATGCTGTGCACTATAAGCAGGCATTAGCCATTATTATGCTGGATATAGATGAGTTTAAAAAAATAAATGATGTTTATGGACACCAGGCGGGGGATCAGGTCATTGCCCGTTGTGCCCGTTTATTAACTGAATTTTCCAGAAAAAGTGATACTGTAGCCCATTACGGCGGTGAAGAATTTATTACCCTGGTACCCCGGACCAGTCTTAGTGAAGTACAATCCCTGGCACAACGGATAAAACAGGAAGTGAGCAATACCAGCATTGTTCTAAAAGACGACTCTGTTGTGACTTTCAGTATCAGTATTGGTATTGGTATTGCTCAAATTGAAAAAACACAGGATCATAATATTCAGGATATTATTCAACGTACGGATCAGGCGCTTTATAAAGCAAAACAACAGGGACGGGATCAAATAATCACCCATGCATAAGCCACTACAACAGATAAACAAAGTATTCCTGTTTCCCTACAACACCCCGCTGCTCTTAATATCCAGATAACGGTTAACCAGGTGGATAGCCAGTTTATCCGGGGTCACGTCCAGGCTGTTAATGCCGTGCACGGTCAGCCGTTCAAACATCTTTTTTCGCTGCAGCTGATAATCACAGGTGGCTGAATACAGCAGTGCAGCGGGCAGATCATCAACAGTCTGCTCCATTATGTTATCAAGCACCTGTTCTTTTAAACTGGCCAGTATCACCAGGTGTTTAGTTTTAAGCAATTGCAGAGCATTGAGCAGGTCATCACTGTCTTCATCACGCAGATTGGTCAGTACGACCAACAGAGCCCGTTTTTTCTGTTTTAATAATAATTGTGAGGAGGCCCGGGTATAATCGGGACTGGCGGTTCCGGCCTGTAAATCATAGAGACGGTTTAATAATAACGGCAGAGTTGCCATACCCTTTCTGGCGGCAAACCAGCGTTCTGTCTGCAGCTCATCTTCCTCCTGCTGATAGCCGAAGGTACTGAAGCCAACAGCATCGCCTTGGTGCAGGGCAACCCAGGATAACAACAGCATGGCATTCAGGCTGTGATCAAAATGCGACAGTTCATCATCCTGAGAACGCATTCTGCGCCCGCAATCGAGCAGAAAAATCACCTCCTGATCCTTTTCATCCTGATATTCTCTGGAAATCAGCTTGCGTAAACGGGCAGTCGCTTTCCAGTCTATCTGTTTAAGTGCATCCCCCTCTCGATATTCACGCAACTGGTTAAAATCCATACCTTCCCCGCGCCGGCGTACTTTCTTAATCCCCAACAGGCTGAGACGGTTTTCAGTAGCCAGCAGAGCATACTGACTGACGGCTGCAAAGTTAGGATAAACCATGGTGGAAAATGACGCACCGACAGCGGTGTTTCTAAACCATAAGCGCCAGGGTGAATGGACTAAACACTGCACTGATCTGAATACTTCATTGCCGCGCTGCAGCGGTTTGATCTGATAGTCAATTTTTGCCCATTGGCCTGATACTATCCTCAGCTTTACAGGTAAATGCCTTAGTTCACAATGTACCGGGTAGTGGTCAAATACTTCGATAACCAGTTGCTGACTACCCATACGTCCGGCTCTGTAATGTATAGTTAACTGTACATCATGCCACAGGCCAAGGGACATTTTTCCAGGCGCATCACGTTCAATTTCAAGCTGATTAACGGTATATAAGCTCGAAGCATCCCATAACACCACAACCAGCAGTATCGCTGACAGAGCAGGCCATACTGTCTCCAGCTCCGGATAGAACGCCGTTAGCACACCCAGCAAAGCCAGACATATCATCAGCATAAAAAGGTTGCGGCCGGGCTTCAGATAAATAAAAGCAGCCGTAAAAATCTGCCAGATTAATTTAAACATAATAAAGCTGACTAATTTCTCGGTGCCGGAACTTTGTCCAGAATATTCTGCAGAATTGTATCGCTGTGCATCCCTTCCAGCTCCATTTCCGGTGACAGGGCAATACGATGGCGCATAACCGGCAGGGTAACGGCTTTAATATCATCCGGGGTGATATAGTCACGGTCATACATAACCGCACGGGCACGGGCGGCCCGGATCAGACCAATCCCGCCCCGCGGGCCGGAACCGATGGCAATGCCCGGCCATTTGCGGGTACTGCGGACAATATTAACTGCATACTGCATCACCTTTTCATCCACCTGAATAGCTGCAGCCTGCTGCTGTAATGCTAAAATACTGTCCTGCCGGGCACAGGCCGAAACATTCGATACATCCAGCCTGTCCCCGGCTTTATGATCAGTCGTATGCTGTACCAATGCCAGTTCATCCCCATCCTGAGGATAGTCAATCAGGATTTTAAACAGGAAACGATCCAGCTGAGCCTCCGGCAACGGATAAGTCCCTTCCTGCTCAATAGGATTCCGGGTTGCCAGAACCATAAAGGGATTGCCCACCGGCATGGACCGTCCTTCCAAAGTCACCTGTTGCTCCTGCATGACTTCCAGCAGAGCCGCCTGGGTTTTAGCCGGGGCGCGGTTAATTTCATCAGCCAGTAACAGGTTGGTAAAAACCGGGCCTTTTCTGATTTTAAAACTTTCTGATTTCATATCATATAAAATATGCCCTGTAACATCACTGGGCATTAAGTCCGGGGTAAACTGGATACGGGAGAAATCACCGGCAAAGGTTTTTGCCAGAGCCTGTACCATCAGGGTTTTACCCAGACCGGGTACCCCTTCAAGCAAAACATGGCCACGGGCAATCAGGGCAATAATGATCTGTTCAATAATATCTGTCTGACCAATAACGGCTTTGGCAATTTCAGACTGCATGGTCTGACTGATTGGGGTGGTTTCCTGTGTCATGTTTTTGTTCCGGGTGTTAAGTGTTAAGTGTTAAGTGTTAAGTGATTATAAGTTGTTCTTCAGGGTGTTCAGGTTTTTTATGGTTTGTTCAAAGTCTTTTTCACTGATCTTTTCTAATGGCATCAGTGCTTTCTTTATTTCTGCCTGTTGGATCCGGGCAATGTCTTCAAGTAAGGCCCAGGCCTGTTTGGGGTTTTCACGTCGGATCACCGGGTGTATTAGCTGGATCTGTTCCCATAATTCTTCCTGCACAGAAGCCACCAGGCGGGGCAGTTGTTTATAATGCCAGCGGTAATAGGCACTGGCTTCAATATGCTCCAGTAATTCACGTCGGGCAACAGGCTTATCATCAAGAACCGGCCCGAAACGCAGGGGGGCACGCCATAGCCAGAGTAAAAACAGCAAACTCAGACTGACCATAACATAGCCTGCATTTTGCCACAGCCAGCGCCATAAAGAAGGCATATTATCTACGGCAACCAGCCATACGCTCTTTTGCATATCACTGCTTTGTAAGTTATTGTTTTCGCGATCAGATGGCTGTACCAGTTCCAGCAGCAGTCGGGCATGATCATACTGGTCAATATAGTCATTAGTAAAAATATCCGTGGTGCTTAACACGGTGATCCGGCCTTTGCCTACGGCATACTGCATCAGATAAGGCCCAGACGGATCTTCAATTTTCCAGGTTAAGTCATAATTCTTTACCGTCTTTAATTGCTTAAGCACTTCCCAGTAAGGGAAATACACCTGAATACTGGTCTGCTGCTCTGAATCTGCTAATACGGCCGTTACCGGTGAGGCTTCACCGCCCTGAGCCTTTATGGTTTTATCATCCAGAGTTTTTACGCACAGGCCCCATAAACGGAATACAAAGTCCGGATCGGCAGCGGTTTTTTCAGCCTGATAATTTTCACGAGACTCACCATTAGTGTCTTTACAGTAACGCGCTTCTACAATCAGATTGCCACCGGCTATCAGCCATTGCAGCAGATTATCCACCAGCTCGGTATTCAGAGTTTCACGCTTTGTAGCAATCAGAATACTGCTTACCCTGTGCATATTAGTGGTATCACGAAAAGCCACCAGGCCGTTTACCGGCTTATTTCTAACGCCTATTTTCTGCAAAAAAAACTCGGCTGCCAGCAACGGTTTGCGTTTTGCCAGTCCCTGAAAACCGACCTCTTTCTGCTCCTCCACCCAGCTGTAATTCTGGTAAAACCAGAAGCCCAGGTAAGCTGTTAACACCAGCAGCAGGGCATAGAGTATTTTTTTACCCATACCCATGGCCTCCGGATTCATCTGAACTGTTGTCTGATTCTGGTTTTAGATGCTCATAAAATACCGCCCCGTCAGTCACCAGTTTTTTTAGCTGCGGTTCCGGCAGTGTCCGGTGAGCATAGGCGGTTAACTGCCAGGCACGGGTCAGTTCCATAAAATAACGGATCTGCTGTTTAGAGCTTAAATGCTGCTGCATCGCCTGTACACAGTCACCTTCTGTCGCCCCGGGCTGCAGCTCCAGGGCATGGTGTCTCACCAGACAGGCCAGACTAGCCCGGTACAACAGAGCCAGCGCAGCTCTATATTGCCGGGACTGGATCAATTTCAGGGCTTCAGCACGGACATCTTCGGGCAGTGACTGTTCCCTGATATCCAGACCAAACAGGGTTTCCGGCAACTTATCTGCAGTGGACGTTTTTTTAAAGCCGTTAAAGGCTATTTTCAGCCGACTCCAGTATTTAATAATTAACAGTGCCAGTATCAGCAGCAGAATCCACAAACCCACCTCAAACAGCCGGGCCAACACCTGCCCAATCATCTCAAAGAATTTAGCGATTGATCGAATAAAATCACTATAATCATCCGACTTTTTCTGTTTAGCCGTATCACCGGTATATTTTAACTGGCTGATGGTTTTATAGCGGTTAAACACCGGTTCCTGCATAACCGCCTGAATGACTTCCGTGGATTTTTCCGGTTCAGTTTTCTTTTCAGCCAGCGGAAGCAGGATAAATTCATAACGTAAATCATCATAAGGCACTTCTGCGGCATTTAAAGGCTCAGATATACCCAGAGGCAGGAGCAGGCAGAGCAGGATCACGGCTGCCACTGCCCGAGCAGCAGATAGCCGGTTTTTCTGACGGCTGTGTTTTTGTTGATGTTTGCGCTGCAGTCTGCGAAAGGTCAGTTCGATATCCCAGCCTTCCAGGATGGTGCGGCGATTCAGATAAAGCATAAAGCCACCAGCCACATAGAGAATTTCCATAACCATCATGGCCAGAAAATACATCAACATGGACAGAGCATTAACCCACAGTGGCTGCTCATCATTGACCAGCACCAGTTCAGCCCCTTTTATAGCCAGATCAGTGGGTAATAGTAATAAGATCATACCGATAATACCCCAGTACAATAGGGACTCCAGGTTAATACAGAGGATAAATAACAGCCCTTCCCGGTTTTTGGCACCCCGGCGCAGGGCACTCATTCTCCGGGTTCGTTGTTTACCGCACAAACCTTCCAGCTGAACTGTGGGCAGAGCAAAGGCTCGCCCCATATCCAGACGGTACAGGGTCAGTGACGACAGCAATCCGGTTTTAAAAAAGCCGGGCACGGCTTTTAGCACATCCCGCCAGTTAAGCGGCTCTGAGAAAATCACTCGTGACAGAATAAACAGCGGCACCCTGTCATAAATCGGCTTTAAATACCAGACCAGGATAAAGGCCCAGTAGGGGTGTGTTTCCAGCAGAAGCAGAGAGATAATGACAAAGATTGGCAGTACAGTAATCAGCCAGCCGGACAGGAGAATACGCCAGTGCTGCATACACAGACGCACAGACAGGTCCATGGCTTCCCAGGGCGATCGAGGTCTTACTTCCAGGGTCAGGGCTTCAGGATTCATATTTATTTATACGACCGGGCCATTAAAATTCACGTTTGTCAGTAAGCGGTTCAGCTTGAAGTTTCATTTCAGCTGCAGGGTTTACCAATTCATCAGACCTGCGCCCGACAAAAGCAAAATAGCCCGTTACCAGCAGCCAGAGCATAGCACCGACCGTATATTTTATCTGTGCATCGATTAACTGGGTAGAAGACCAGTAGGCTTCGATAAATGCGGCCATAACAAACATAATGGCCACACCACCCATAATACGAACACTGATTTTTGCCGAATCCAGCAAGGCCTGGTAGCGGCTTTTTCGACCCGGCATCAATAGCGAAAAACCCAGTTTCAGACCAGCCGCCCCGCTCAGGGCAATAGCCGTGAGCTCAAAAGCACTATGTCCCACGACAAACGACCAGAAAGTAGCTGAGTAGCCCAGGTGGGTCAGATGCCCGGCCACCGCACCAATATGCAGGCCGTTAAATAACAGAGTAAACAGACTGCCGATACCCAGCAGCAGACCGCTGGCAAAAGTACGAAAGCCGATACTGGTATTATTAAAAATATAAAAACCAAACATTTTACTATCTGAACCGGAGTCCCGCTCCCGGCCGATATGTTCTGCCTGAGGATCATACATAGCCTCCATGCCGGAGACTGAATCCGGCGACAGGATGCTGTACACAAATTCAGGACGAAACTGGATGACAATAATCATGGCCAGCAGGGAGCCGTAAAACAGCAGAGACGACAACCATAACCAGTTTATTTCATTGCGCACAGTACGGGGAAAGGTCCAGGTGAAAAAACGACTAATAGCTGACAAGGCACTGTCACCATAGACATGAACCGACCGGTAAAAAGCCTGATGGGCCTGTTCCACCAGAATACTCAGCCGCTCGATTAGATAGGGGCTGTACCGCCGTGCTTCTGCCAGGGAAAGGTGCTGACAGACCTCACGGTACAGAGCAGGGAAATCAGCCTGTTCAATCAGTTCCGGCGGTAGCTCCAGGATCTGCTCTTCATATAAACTTTTGGGCTGATAATATTTGGCCTTTCTTTTTGCCTGCCTGCTGTGCCGCCGGGCAATTTTATCCGGATGCAGTTGCTCATTACAGAGTACTTCCAGCAACAACCATTGCTGTTCATGCAATTCAATAAAACGTGCCTGGTTCATCGTCTTCCCACCAGATAATTAGCAATCGACACAATTCGATCACTGGCCGCATGGCTGGACTGCTGTTCCAGATCCTTAACCAGGGGGGTAGCCAGCAAAGCCAGTTCTTCTGCCCGCTCAGGTGAAAACTGACTCAGCCGTTCTGCATAACTGACAATACTCTGTTGTTCTCTGGCGGTCAGTGCCAGTGGCGGTGCTACTGGTTCTGCCTGTGGAATCCTGGCAAGATGCTGCTGGCTGCGTTTATACACCACAATGGTGTCTGCGGCCAGATCCCCCAGTCGTCTGAAGTCCTTGCTAAAGAGCATGGAAATAAAACCCAGGATATAAAAAGACGGCAGGAAATCCACGGTTCTAAGGAGGTTCCTGAGCATGGATGCGCCCCAGTTTATCAGCGTACCGTCCATCAGCAGAACCTGAATTTTCATCACCTTTTTGCCCGGTGTCTGGCCATGCATATAAACTTCAAATAACACCGGGTAAAACCAGTTGATAATAAAGACGGCAATCAGGAACAGGCCCATACCAAAATCACCCAAAGAAGGCAGTGCAATACCCAGTAGAAACAGCAGTACCCACTGGATCAGGGCATCCAGCAGCCATGCAATACTGCGGACATAAAAACCGGCACAGGTAAGCGGCAACTCCACCCCTTCGGGGGTTTCTATTTTTTTAATAGTATCAAGCATGTCCCTTTACTTTTTACTTTAATCGCTGAGCGGAAAGTCAATAAGCCTCCCATTCTGTCATAAATATGCCACGAAAAACAGTTATGATATTCCCGAAATTAAAGATAAGACAGGGCCGGATCATACTTTGCTCAAAAA
>JANELJ010000330.1 GCA_024511395.1 Gammaproteobacteria bacterium
GCTGTTTCTTTGGCTTCATTTTGGTCTGGAAATTTGCAAGGTAATAAGGCTTATTTTACCAAAAACCTGCAAATTTAACACCCATAATCAAGAAATATTTCTTTATAAATCAATGCTATATGTTTTATTTGGGGTGGGCTATTTAACGCCCTGAAAAATTTGTTTGCCGATGCCGAAGCTTCTCTGGCCTAGAAAAAAGCTCGGCTGATTCTGCTTAAAGCGCCTCTGCAGGCCGGCTTAAAAGATAGTGAAAATAACTCTCTGCAATATACCCTGGAAGACGGCAGCAGAATCTTTGGTCTGAGTAATGTGTTCTCGCGTAAACAGCTGGATATAGGCAGCCGGTTTTTTCTGCAAAACTTTCCAGAAAAACTCAGTCCGCCACCACAGAGTATTATTGATCTGGGATGTGGTAATGGCGTGCTCAGTTTAAAGGCCGCTCAATGTTATCCTCAGGCGGATATCTATGCAGTAGATGAGTCTTATATGGCGGTTGAGTCAGCCAGAATGACCTTGCAGAATAATCTGGGTGATAGTCCAGGGTTTCATTTCATCAGTACTAATATTCTGGAATCCTTTGCCTCTGAGCAGGCAGATCTGATCCTGTGTAACCCGCCGTTTCATCAACAGCATGTTGTGGGTGATATGATTGCTTGGCAGATGTTTGTACAGTCCAGAAGGGTATTAAAAAGCGAGGGAGAACTCTGGATAGTGGGTAGCCGCCACCTGGCTTATCACACCAAACTGAAAAAACTGTTCGGCAACCAGACTTTAGTGTCCACAAACAACAAGTTTGTGATCCTCAGGGCTATTAAAAATGGCAGCAGTAAATAAATCTAAACGAGTTAGAATATATTAAATGTCATCATAAATATTAAAGGTATCAATATGATGTCCTTTGTCATTTAATATCTTAATTCTTTCATCCGTCACCACTTTACTGGCACTGGTAAAAAATTCCTCACTTTCAGCCACATCAGAAAAGAACTTTTTCCTAGCTTCAACAATATCATCCGCTTCAATTTCATGGTCAATAATCGCGGTATGTCTGAATATATATTTCATTATAACCTGGATACCTCAGTAATATTTATCTTATAAATAGCAGAATATCAGCCATAATTCAAGTGATTAAAAACATTTTGAGGTTTCCTCTATGGCAGTATAATACGAGCGTCCCAGTTGGGCTTTTCCAGACTTCGGAAGTGTATTCATCCCTGCCTGCATAAAATAAGGATCACGCTACTCACTGCAGTGGAGCTCTCTCCTTATCAGATCTCTAAACATATCCCTGATTTTAAATACCTGCAAACTTATATAATTCAAACTGAACCTGTATAATATTATTCAGTCTAAGAATTACATTCATTCCTGTTTACAAACTTGGCGTATTATATGAAAAATTCCTTTGCCTTATTTGCTGTGCTTATTATATTTTTGTGGCTCTCTCATCCTGTTTTTTCAGCACAGTCTCAAAATACCACTTTAAATAACTTTTTCCAGCGCACCCAGAGTTTACAGGCTGATTTTGATCAGACCGTGGTTAATGGTAGAGGCAAAGTACTGGAGCAATCCCATGGCAATCTTATTATCAGCCGTCCTGACAAGTTTATACTGGATTATCAGACTCCGGTAGAACAAAAGTATATTTCCAACGGCAAAACCATCTGGATTTATGATGTTGAACTGGAGCAGGTCAATATTAAACCTCTGGATGAACAGATGGGCGATTCACCGGCATTATTACTTAGCAGTAATGACAATATATACAAATACTATCAGGTGAATAATGTTTCCCTGCGCAAATCGGACGGCCTAAACTGGGTGCAACTTAAGGCGCTTAATGATGACATGACTTTTGAGCGGGTACTACTGGCATTTAAAAACCATATTCTTATGCGTATGCGGATGTATGACAGTTTCGGGCAGACTACAGAACTTAAATTTTCCAATATTATCGTTAATAATCCTTATGCTGCCGACCGGTTTAATTTTGTACCGCCGGTTGATGTAGATATTATTGGATCAGTCAATGTCCGCTAACCAGGCCGATTTACTGGAACAGGCAGCTCAGGGACAGCAGAATCCGTTGAGTCCTCTGGCGGACAGAATGCGTCCTGATTCACTGCAGAACTTTTTTGGCCAGACCCATCTGCTGGGAGAAGGTAAACCGCTTACCCTGGCTATTAAAGGGGGGAAGCCCCATTCTATGATTTTCTGGGGGCCGCCCGGGGTTGGTAAAACCACACTGGCCCGCTTAATTGCCCGTTATACCCAGGCACAGTTTTTGGCTATTTCTGC
>JANELJ010000092.1 GCA_024511395.1 Gammaproteobacteria bacterium
ATTATACTCACTATTAGCTGAAAAGGGGGTATCTGTCTTAATCGTTGGGAGAAACCTATGTTTTTGCCCGGTTTATTAAGTTTCTTTTCACTCAATACGACTTTTAGTTTTTTTGATAATGTGCTACTTTTCATTTGAAGCCTTTTTGTTGATGAATAATTGCCTGAATAACAACTATTTGATCATCAAATTGGCTTCATTTCAATTCCTAAAGATCATACCTATGAGTTAGTATTAAATCACAAAAAAAACGTAGAAATACAACAAAATTAACTGCAAAACGCAGTTACATGACATGCAATGGATCTGTGATACAAATTGACGTGCTCCCGAAAACAGTATTGGTTGTTAACGGCTTTCGGGGTTTTGTTTTAATAGAGATTAAAGCAATTCATCTGGCCTACGGCCCGAACAGAGCCACTTCAGGTCAGGGAATATTTTTTCAGGCGGTACAAAAGGGTATCCCGGGTCAGTCCCAGTAAACGGGCTGCGCGGGTACGGTTGCCTGAAGTTTTTTCCAGTGCCTGTTGAATCAGTTCAATTTCCAGCTTTTCCAGAGATAGGCCGTTTTCCGGTAAAGAAACCAGAGTGTTTTTACCGCCCTGTCTGGCCGTTTTAATTTCAACAGGGAGATTATCTACATCAACAGTCTGACCGGCCAGCAGTATGGTCATGCGTTCACATAGATTACGCAGTTCCCGGACATTACCCGGCCAGTGGTATTCTTTCAGGGCTTTTATAGCCGCTTTACTGTAATTAGGCGCAACGACCTGATATTGCTGTGCCAGAGTATGAGTAAAGTGTTCCAGCAAAGCTTTTAAATCACTGATGCGTTCACGCAGGGGCGGAATTTCCAGTGGTACAACATGCAGACGATAGAACAGATCTTCCCGGAAACTGCCTTTTTTAATTTCTTCACGCAAATTGCGGTTGGTGGCCGCAATAACCCGGACATCCACTTTTTCCGTGACCGTAGAGCCGATCTTTTCACATTCTGAAGATTCCAGAAAACGTAATAACTTGGCTTGAACTGGCAAAGACAGTTCACCCACCTCATCCAGAAACAGGGTACCTTTGTCCGCAGACTGAACATAGCCCTGCTGATCAGCAATGGCACTGGTAAAAGAACCTTTAAGATGTCCGAACAACATAGATTCAGCCAGGTTTTCCGGGATGACGGCACAGTTAACTGTCACCATGGGCTGTTTTTTTCTCTGACTGTCGTTATGAATAGCACGGGCAAACAACTCCTTACCACTGCCGCTTTCACCCTGAATTAACACCGTAACATCAGAGGAAGCAGTAATTCTGGATGCCCACACTACACGAGTCAATTCAGGAGAATCACCTATTAACTGCGACGGGTGCTCATTATAGGGCTGCTTAGAATCTATCATAGCTGTTTCCGTATTCATTTAGGACAAGTACATTTAAAGTATTACACTAGGAGCAATGCACCGAGTTTACAAAATTTTCAGTGCTGACATAATAGCAGAATACTATAATAAGTTAAAATGATTCAGATCAAGACAGCAAAATCGATCAGACTATTAAAAACATGAATTCCTCATTACATCAACAGTTTATGACGGCTGCCATTGAACTGGCCCAGACCTCCATTGAACATTGCGGCGGCCCATTTGGTGTGGTTATTGTAAAAGACGGACAGATCATTGGCTGGGGCAGTAACCAGGTAACCAGACATAATGATCCAACAGCTCATGCTGAGATAGAAGCCATTCGTAATGCCTGCCAGAATATCACCCGCTATGCCCTTAGCAGCTGCACCCTGTACGCCAGCAGCCAGCCCTGTCCAATGTGTCTGTCAGCTATTTACTGGGCCCGTATTGATAAAGTTTATTATGCCAACACCTATGAGGACGCCAGCAAAATCGGCTTTGATGATGCCTTTATTTTCAGGGAACTGTGGCTGCCTGATGAGCAGAAAAGCATCACCCTGGCCCGTATCAAAGATCCGGATGTACAGGAAAAAGCCCTGAAAGTTTTTCAGAGCTGGGAACAGTCTGAATTTAAAAAACCTTATTAAGCTGAATAAATCACTCTATTCAACGGATTTATTTAGCTTTAAAATCCGTTCGACAGACTCTAACTATCAGTGCTAAAATGGTGGTTTTACATAGCTTAACACTCGTCATAATTATAAAACGAAATAACAAAAAATGGATAAACTGGAAGCATCCGGGCAAATACACTTAGAACAGTATTCTGATGCTGGCAATCAGGCGGACAAGATATTGCACAATTCAAGTAACGGGTCAGGCAACAGACCGCTCAGCTCCATTATTCGTGGAATGCTTACAGTTAACATTTCAGCCCGCTTTCCAGTCCGAATCAGTAGCACAGTTCCCTTCTTGACCCTGTCTATGTTAGTAGCCTCTCAAAATGTGCTAGCGGAAAATTACCAGGCCAATGGCTGGCAGTGTCAGACTATAGCTAATGGCCAGTGGAACTGTGCTGCTGCCGATGGTCAGCTGGCACCGCGTGTAAGCGGTGTGCATATACCTTTACCTGTACCCCAGGATGCTGAAGTGGTTCAGAAACCCAAGTTTCCGGAACCAGATTTTTCCGATCCTAATGTCGGCCCCACTGATGGTATTGCTGTTGTTCAGCCAGTTTACAAACCACGGGCTCCAGGTGAAGTCGATACCTGGTCAAGCTGTGCCGTTCAGCCCATGGCTGAGATTGACCGCAAGGCCATGCAGGCTCAGGCCGATGAAAGTACCAATATTGAAGCCGATGAGGCTGTCTCACCGGATTCTAATCAGATTGATTTCAGCGGTAATGTCGTGATTACCAAAAATATTCAGAAATTAACCTCTGATCAGGCCAGTTATAATAAAACCACCCAGATTTTTGACGCCAAAGGCAATGTGGTTATCAGAGAGCCGGGAATTATTTTTAAAGGTGATACCGCCCGCTATCAGAGTGATGAACGTAAAGGCCGTCTGGACAATGCCAGCTATGAACTGCCGACCCGTCCTGCTCACGGGGTAGCGGACAATATCCGCTTTAAACCCGGCACCATTAACTTGGATAACCCGACCTATACAACCTGTCCAACCAGTGATCTTGACTGGGAATTAAGCGCCAGCGATCTGGAACTGCATACTGAGGAAGGATATGGTGAAGGCACTCATGCAGTTATGCGCTTTAAGGGTGTTTCGGTCGCTTATACGCCTTATATCCGCTTCCCACTCAATAATGAACGCCAGAGCGGTTTCCTGATGCCTACTATTGGCAATTCCGACCGTAACGGCTTTGAAATGGCCACACCCTATTATTTTAATATAGCCCCGGATCAGGATGCCACCTTAACCCCCCGGGTGTTATCGGATCGTGGTTTAATGCTTGGTGGTGAATACCGCTATTTAAGCGAAAATCATTCCGGTGAAGTGTATGCCGAGTGGTTAAATGACAGTTCTTATGATGACCGCAGAGATACCTCTGAAATTGCTCAGAGAGAAGGTGTTAATAATAACCCTGTTATTAACGGCAAGCAGGAACCTAAGGATATTTCTAAAAACCGCGGAGCCTTCAGTTTACAGCAACAGGCCAACTGGGATAACGGCTGGTCCGGTAAGGTGGATTATAATTATGTCACCGACCGTTACTACCTGGAAGACTTTGGTAATAATCTAAGAGATAAAAGCACCACACATCTGTTACGTGAAGGTCTGGTTCGTTATAACGGTGATGTCTTTAATTTTATGGCCAGGGCGCAGGGTTATCAGGAATTACGTTCCACTACCCAGACTTATAGCCGTTTGCCTCAAATTACCTTATCCGCTGATGAAGACTATACGACTTATGGTGTTGATTTAAGAGCCGGATTTAATTCTGAGTTTGTCACCTTTGCTCCGAACTGGGAAGATTACCTGGATGACAGAGTTGAAGGCAGTCGTTTTCATTTAAGTCCTAATATCAGCCTGCCGTTTAGAAACTCCTATAGTTTTATTACGCCAAAAGTCAGCCTGGATATGGTGACTTATAAACTGGATAATGAAGATAAAAAAGCAAATACCGGCAATGCCGACTTAGATAAGGTTTACAATGACCAGGCCAGCAACTGGAATGATGACAGCCCTTCCAGAGCAGCCCCAATATTCAGTCTGGACAGTGGCCTTTATTTTGACCGCGACTTAACCCTGTTTAATCTACCTATGCAGCAGACTCTGGAACCCCGCCTGTATTATTTATATGTACCAGAAAGGGATCAAAGTGATATTCCAGTTTTTGATACATCCCTTTCAACCTTCAGCTTTAACCAGTTATTCAGGGAAAACCGCTTTAACGGCTTTGATCGTTTAGGGGATGCCAATCAGCTTACCGCTGCTGTTACCAGTCGACTGATAGATAGTGATACCGGCACAGAACGTTTAACGGCATCTATTGGCCAGATTTATTATTTTGAAGATAGAAATGTCAGCCTCTATTATGATAAAAATGGTAATCCCAATCGTACGGACTATCAGGAAGACAAAGACACTAATTCCAGTTCAGCTATAGCTTCTGAAATAACCAGCCGTTTTGCCCGCAACTGGTATACCTCCTATTCACTCCTCTATGATCCTAATAATAGTGGCCGTACCGATGAAAGCCGTTATCGTCTGCAATACAAATCAGACCGCTACCATATTGCTAACCTGGATTATTCCTATCGTGCTGGAAGCTATGAACAGATTGAAGCCTCCGCCTACTGGAAAATAGTATCTCAATGGCGTGCCCTGGCTCACTGGTACTACTCTCTTTATGATGAACAGGCAAAATATGATTACGACCCATTCACAAAAACTTTAGTCAATACTGATAATGCACGTGACAGCTATACCCTGGATGCCAAAGTTGGGGTTGAATACGACAGCTGCTGTTATGCCCTGCGCCTGATTGTTGGGCAGGATCAGAGCAACTATTTTGCCGATTCCAATAACTACGTCATGATGCAGATTCAGTTTAAAGGACTGGGTAGCGTTGGCCAGTCTATTGGCGGCGGCGGCAATCTGGTTGATGATATTCCCGGCTTTGTTGACTGGAGCAATTAGTTGACTGGAATCAATAGGATAAATAAATGTTATTTACAGCAAGACATTATATAAATACAACGAATAAAAAGACGCTTCTGCTTACTTTTCTCAGCCTGCTGTTATTCTGCCTGAGCATTGTCCCTGCTTTGGCTGAAGAAATTGTGCCACTGGATAATATTGTTGCCGTTGTTAATGATGATGTGATTACTCAGCTTGAACTGAAACATGAATTCCGCGATGTGGTCAGGAACCTGAAGAAAAAAGGCGCTAAACTGCCGCCCGCAAATGTGCTGGGAAAACAGGTACTGGAGCGCATGATCCTGGATCGTATTCAGCTTGATCTGGCACGTCGTACCGGCATTAAAGTGGACGATACCACCTTAAACCGTGCCATTACCCGTATTGCGGCGCAAAATAATATGTCCATCAGTGAATTCCGCGAACAGCTGGCCGCTCAGGGCATAGACTTCAGACGTTTTCAGGATGAAATTAAAAAACAGATCATTTTAAAGCGCCTGCTACAGCGTAATGTTATCAATAAGGTGAGCGTCAGTGATCAGGAAGTTAAAAACTTTCTGTTTAATATCGACAAGCAGGGCGGTCTGGAACAGGCCTATCACCTCAAACATATTCTGATTGCCACCCCGGAAGGCACATCACCGGAAGTTATTCAGAAGGCTGAAAAGAAAGCCGAAAAAGTGGTTAAGGAACTGCGTGCAGGCAAAAACTTTTCTGAAATGGCCCTGTCCATATCCGATGACCAGAATGCCCTGGACGGCGGAGATCTTGGCTGGCGTAAAGCTGGTGAACTGCCCTCTATTTTTACTGAAGTGGTCAGTAAAATGAAAAAAGGTGAAATATCCAATCCCATCCGTAGTCCCAGCGGCTTTCATATTATCCAGCTGGTGGATGCCAAAGGCGGTCGCTCCCATGTAATCACCCAGACTCATGCCCGGCATATACTGATTAAACCCAGTATTATCGATGATAATGAGCAGGTTATAGAACTTCTGAGACAGATCCGCAACCGTATTATTAATGGCGAAGACTTTGCCACTATGGCCAAGGCCTATTCTGAGGATACTTCATCTGCCTCCAAAGGCGGTGATCTGGGCTGGTTTAAGGAAGGCACTATGATACCTGAATTTGAAGCCGCTCTGAATCAACTAGAACCCGGTGAAATCAGCGATGTTATCCGTACCAACTTCGGCTACCATATTATTGAAGTGCTGGGCCGGCGTACTCACGATGATGCCGACGAAATGCTCAAGGACAAAGCCCGTGAAATCCTCACCCAGCGTAAAATTGCCGAGCAGAAAGAAGCCTTTTATCGACGTATCCGCGATGAGGCCTATATTGAAATCCGCCTGGATAACGGCTGATGCCGCTGGCACGACTGGCCCTGACACCCGGTGAACCCTCCGGGATCGGTCCCGAACTCTGCATACAGTACGCTCAGCTACCCCATGATTTCCAGCTCATTACCCTGGCCGATCCGGCGCTTTTAGAACAAAGAGCCCAACAGCTAAAACTACCTGTTAAACTCATTGAATATCAGAACCAGAGCGAGCCTTCCGGCTCCGGGCGACTCTATTACCAGACCACCGAACTCGTTAAATCTTCTGAATGCGGTAAACTCAATCCGGCTAATGCCTCCTATGTGCTTAAAACACTGGACGAAGCCGTTACCGGCTATCTCAACGGCCATTTTGATGCCCTGGTCACCGGACCTGTCCATAAAGGTATTATCAATGAAGCCGGTATTCCCTTTACCGGGCATACCGAATACCTAGCAGATAAAACCGGCACTGAAAAAGTGGTCATGATGCTAGCCACTAAAGAAATGCGGGTAGCCCTGGCCACCACCCATCTGCCATTAAAAGAAGTCGCTCAGGCCATTACCCGGGACAGTCTGACCCAAGTATTAAACATTTTAAACCATGACATGCAAACAAAATTCGGGATCAGCCAACCCCATATTCTGGTCTGCGGCCTTAACCCCCATGCCGGGGAAGATGGTCACCTGGGCACCGAAGAGCTGGACACCATTATTCCAGTCCTGAAACAGCTTAATGACCAGGGCATGAACCTGACCGGCCCATTACCCGCCGATACTCTGTTTGCCAGAAAGAATTTAGAACAGGCCGATGCGGTACTGGCCATGTACCACGATCAGGGCCTGCCGGTACTCAAATACCAGAGCTTTGGCCGTGCCGTCAATATCACCCTGGGACTGCCCATTATCCGCACCTCCGTCGATCACGGCACCGCTCTGGAACTGGCCGGCACCGGCCAAGCCGATACCGGCAGCCTGCATTATGCCATCCAGGTTGCCCTGCAAATGGTAAATTCTGATAAAATATTAAAACATGAGTAAGCCATTGAAACATAAAGTCAGCAATTCATCTGATGACATTTATGTACACAACTATGTACACAACTATGTACATAACTACAGTAATTCCTTTGTCTGAATTTTTATAACTTTGAGCATGTAGTCTACTAGCAAATTTCAGAAACTCCATATCACTGGTACTACCAGAATAGTAGTCAGGCCTACAAGTAACGTTAGCGGAATACCTATACGCAGATAATCTGAAAAATGGTAACCACCGACACCATAAACCATCAGATTGGTCTGATAACCAATTGGAGTTGTAAAACTGGCAGAAGCTGCAATCATTATCGTAATGACAAATGGCATAATACTTACATTAAGATCTGATGTATCCCCACGAATTTATTAGAAAATTCGAGGTTTAAATAAGATCGACTTTCATGGTGAAATATGAACAAATTTGTTTCGACCAAAAAACAAATCAAAAGAACCCCATGAAAGCCG
>JANELJ010000093.1 GCA_024511395.1 Gammaproteobacteria bacterium
TCTTTTTACCTGCAGAACGGCTTTGATAAACCACCAGACCACTGTCAACCGCCATTACAGAAAGCAGGTGTAAAGCCGTCATTTTATCCCCGTTATGATAGCTTCTCCTTAAGGTTTTACCATCAATAGCCAGATGTTCATGACCTTGTTTTTCCCTTACGCTATTTAGCCAGCTAACAAAACAATCCAACCGGTTATCTGGCGATAAACTCCCTATAATTCAGGCTATTGTATGGCGCCGGGGTATGCCTTGTTCAAATGCACGGTATTTTCTTAACCACTCCAGCTTTGATTCACCAAAGCGTTGAATGTCTTTACAGCCTTCTGCCCCACATAAAATAGCCACCAGGGTTAAAAATACTATATCCAGTAATTCGTACCGGATGTTTATATCTGTTCGGCTGTCTTGTAGTGATTTAAAATGAGGGTCAAAGTTCATCAGAGTCTCCAAATGCTTACTTTAAAGATCTGAGCCTCATCTTTCAAATTAGTTCAATTTAATTTCGGGTTGTTTTTTGAGCAAAGTATGATCCGGCCCTGCATTAAGAGTGATACGGACACTGGAACGCATTATTGAATGGCGAGGCAAGCCCAAAACCATTCGATGCGATAATGGGCCTGAGTACATAAGCCAGAAAGTGGTTGACCGGGCAAAGGCACAGGATATAAAACGACAATATATCCAGCCGGGTAATCCACAATAAAATACTTATGTAGAGCGGTTTAATCGAACGGTACGCCATGAATGGTTAAATCAGTTTTTATTTAATTCTATAGAGCATGCACAGGAAACAGCAACATGCTGGAAATGGAGTTATAATAATGAACGATCCCATACGGCTATCGGTGGAGTACCACCCAGGCAAAAATTGGTTTTAGCCTGTTAGAAAACAATTTAAACCATCTTATCCACATACCCACAGGCCAGGCCTGTCAGTGAGATAAACCTGAAGGTCTCATCAACAGGCAGACCTATGGATATGTGGATAAGACTTATGCAAAACCTCTATTTATGGATTGCTTTATAAATGGGGGGATTACCATAACACTAAACTGGATAAAAAATGAGACCTGCTGAACCCGTAAAACCACGTATATTTCCCCATATTCTGAGCTGTGTACTGGCTCTGCTGTTACCGGCAGCCGCTTATGCCGCTCCTGCTGAACTGGTTGCCCTGCTGGATAAAATTATTGAAAACCAGCCGGAACAGCAGATCACTCAGGGACTTCAGGAAATGCACAGCACTAACCAGCAATATTCTGACAGCTGGATAGCCGGTGATATGGATCTGGTGGTTCATCATGAAAACGATACCCTGACGGATGATGATGACTATAAAAACTGGCAGGTGGGGGTTGAATTTCCCCTCTGGCTCAGTAGTCAGAAGCAGGCTCAGAAAAGCATTACCCGCAGCTACGGCGAACAGCTCAGTGCCCATCAGCTCTACCTGCGCTGGTTAGCCTCTGAGCAGCTGCGCAAACTGGTATGGAATTACCGAACCGCTGAAATTGAAGTGGACGCTGCCCGTTCAGCCCTGCAGAAAAGCCAGTCCTTATTAAACAAAGTTATACTGAAAGTAAAAGCCGGGGAAAGTCCCAGGATTGATCAGCTGCTGGCCCATAAAGCCGTTTTAAAACAGCAGAACAACCTGGTACAGAAACGCAGCACCCTGACCATTGCTCAGAACAACTTCAAGCGCTGGACCCGTACTCAAAACCTGCCCCAAAACATCCTCGAGCAGCCGCTTTCACCTTTACCGTTGGATCAGCATCCTAAAATAATTCAGCTGGCTTCGGCTCTGCAGATTTCCCGGGCCATGATGGAAAAAACCCAGGCCGGCAAACGGGATAATCCAAAAGTATTTCTGGGCGCTCAAAATGATAAGGACAAGTCCAATGAAAACAACTCACTGATCCTTGAAGTTTCTATTCCTCTGGGTGTTAATCTCGGTTTCTCACCCCGCCTGGCAGAAAAAAAACGCAATGTGTATGAACAGCAGGCGGTACTGGACAAAGCCAAAATTCAACTGGAACAGGACATTTTTCAGGCTCAACAGTGGCTGACTTCTGCACAGCAAAGTATTCATCTTACCAAAGAGCAGTATGCTATCAGTGTCAAGGCACTCAGTATGTCTGAACAGGCGTATCAACTGGGTGAAACCAATATTCAGAATTTATTACTGGTACAGCAGCAAACCGCAGAAGCAAAACGGGAATACCGTCTGGCAGAGGCCCGTTCAAGTCAGGCCGTTGCTAATTTAAACCAGGTAACCGGACATATTTTAGGAGCACAGCAATAATGTTTAAACGTATCTACTCGAGTCCCATCCCGATGCTTATTCTTGGCGGCGCTCTGCTGCTGGGCAGTATTTCTCAGTCCGTTTTTGCCCAGTGCCTGAAACTGACTAGGGAACAACAACAGGCCATGGGTATTAAAATCCAGTATGCAGAGCCGGTCAAGGTAGTGCCCAGCGCTGTTTTTCCGGCTCAAGCGACTATTCCTCTAAAAACCATACGCACTCTGGCCAGCCCTTTATCCGGACAGATTGTAAAGCTTAACTACGTACACGGTCCTATTAAAAAAGATGACATTATTGCAGAAATGGAGAGTCCCGAACTGCTGCAGCTGCAGGAAGAATTTCTGGCCACCTTATCCGATCTCAGTATCAGTCAGCAAAACCTGGATCGTGCCCGAAAATTAAACCAGAGCGGCATTTCATCCACCAAGAAACTTCAGCAAGCTTTAACCGATGTAAAAAAACTGATATTGAAAGAAATTCAGTTAAAGCAAAAACTGACCCTATATAGCATGACAGAATCCGCCATTGAAAAAATGGAACAGAAAAAAAAGCTACAGCCGGCCATTTTGCAATTAAAGTCCCCCATTGACGGGCAGTTATTTGATCTAAAAATACGTCTTGGTGAAAGGGTAGAAAAGAACCAGAGCATTATTTCCCTGGGTGAAACTAATCCAATTGTTCTGGTAGTCAGAGTACCTGTGAGCATGGTCAATAAACTGGCTCATGGACAGCAGGTTGAAATCCTGGGAATGAATAAAACCGGTGAAATCCACCATATTAATTTAATAGTTGATCCCATGACCCAGTCTGTGGATGTCCATATTCAGGTACAGAATGACGATAATACTCTGCGTACCGGACAATTATTTAAAATCCGTTTTTTAATGACACCGGAACAGACGTCCTTCAAAATAAATTCTAACGCCATTAGTCAGTTTGACGGTAAAACGGTGGTATTTATTCAGGAGGGAAAACTAATTAAGCCGCTTCCAGTCAAAGTCATTAATATTACCAACCAGCAGCTTTATTTTACTCCTGCAGCAAACTACTCAGAACCGCTTATGGTGTGTGTTCAGGGCAGTACTGCCATTAAATCCGCCTTTGAAGCACAAAGCGGCTCTGAGGCTGAATAAGGAGTTATTATGTTAGCCCGAATATTACAGTTTTTCCTTGTCCAACGTACCTTGGTGGTCCTGATCGTGTTTGCCCTGCTAGACGGAGGCTGGCAGGCTTTTCAGAAAATACCCATTGATGCCTTTCCCGATGTGTCCCCGGCCCAGGTTAAAATGATTTTCAAGGCACCGGGTATGACACCCTCAGAGGTTGAGCAGCGTATTATTGCCCCTCTGGAGCTGGAATTACTGGGTCTGCCCAACCAGAAAATATTACGTTCACTGGCCAAATACGCCATTGCCGATATTACTCTGGACTTTACCGAAGGCACTGACATTTACTGGGCCCGGCAACTGGTTTCCGAACGGCTGAACAATATGGATCTGCCTGAAGGTGTTACCGGCGGTATGGCGCCCCTGTCCACACCACTAAGTGATGTCTTTATGTTTACCATAGAAGGCAGCACCATGAACAATATGCAAAAACGCGATCTGCTGGACTGGGTGATCCGCCCTGCCCTGCGCTCAGTGGCCGATGTTAATGTTCTGGGTGGTTATGTACGCACCTTTGTGGTTAAACCCGATTATCAGAAACTGCAGACCTATCAGATCAGTATTGATGAGCTGATTGACACCTTACGGGAGAATAATAAAAATGATGGTGCCGGACGGTTAAACCAAGGGGAAGAAGTTCTGCTGGTCAGAACTCAGGGTAATTTAACCGGTATTGAAGATATTCAGAACATTGTGGTGGAATATAAAAACAATGTAGCCATTACCATTAAGGATCTGACCAGTGTAGAAATCGACTCCCTGTATCGTAACGGTGCCGTTACCCAGAACGGTAAGCAAGAAGTGGTTGAAGGTCTGCTCATGGCACTTAAAGGTGCCAATGCCAGGGAAGTCATTAGCGGTATTAAAAAACGTCTCAATGAACTGCAGCCTGCCTTTCCTGAGGGCATTTCTGTGTCGGTATTTTATAACCGCAGCGATCTGGTTAATACCGCTATTTACGGAGTATCTAAATCCCTGATTGAGGCCGTGGTACTGGTATTAATGGTTCTGCTATTATTTCTAGGTAATATCCGGGCGGCCGTCGCCGTGGCTCTGATCCTGCCTTTGTCTGTTTTAATGACCTTTATCTTAATGCGCTGGTACGGTTTATCGGCCAACCTGATGTCTCTGGGCGGTCTGGCCATTGCCGTGGGTATGCTGGTGGATGCCGCCGTGGTGATGGTTGAAAATATTATTTCCCATCAGGAAAAGGACGCTCACAAACCACAGGGACAATTGCCTAAAATGCATATTATTTTCCGGGCACTCAAGGAAGTCTCAATACCGGTGATTTCCGGTATTTTAATTATTATGACGGTCTTTCTGCCATTGCTGACCCTGGAAGGTCTGGAAGGCAAACTGTTTGTCCCCGTAGCGCTGACCATTATTTTTGCCTTGGGCAGTTCACTGGTATTATCCCTGACTATCATCCCGACTCTTGCCTCCTTTATCCTGAGTAAACCTTCACACCAGGAACCCTGGCTGATCCGTAAACTGCTGGCCATTTACCAGCCGGTTTTACAATGGAGTCTGAAAAATGACAAAATTATCGTGAGCGGTGCCGTGATTGCCTTGGTCTTTGCCGGGTTTATTTATACTCTGGTGGGCAAAACCTTTATCCCACAGATGGATGAAGGTTATATTGTGATGCAGATAGAAAAAACACCATCCATTAGTTTAAAAGAATCCACTCAGATGGATATGAATATCCAGAAAGCCATTCTAGAAAAAGTACCTGAAGTCACCCGTATGGTGGCCCGTGTGGGTTCGGATGAAATCGGCATGGATCCTATGGGGCTTAATGATACCGATACCTTCCTGATGCTCAAACCCACTGAGGAATGGCACATGCAGAGCAAGGAAGAACTGATAGCGGCAATTCGTGAGGTACTGGAAACCCGGTTCCCCGGTATTAACTATGCCTTTACCCAGCCCATTCAGATGCGGGTAGATGAAATGCTCACCGGTGCCCGCGGAGATCTGGCTATTAAAATATTCGGTGACAACCCGGAAGAACTGAACCATGTGGCCCGACAGATGGTCAGTATGGTTAAAACCATTCCCGGTGCCGAGGATGTTTATACCCAGATGAATGAGGGTCTGCGTTATCTGCAGCTTAAAGTTAACCGGCATTATTTATGAAGGTATCCGTCGTATTCCCCTGATGCTGCGTGCCCCGGAATCCTACAAGGCATCCAGTCTGGAAATGCTGCAACAGCCGGTCACCGTAAATACCCCAAGGGGTATGGAAACCGTGATGCTCAGTCAGCTGGTGGATGCGAAATCCACGGAAGGGCCGGTATCCATTAAACGTGAACAGAGCAAGCGTTTCTCTGTGGTAGTGGCCAATGTCAGCGGCCGGGATCTGGTTGGATTTGTTGAAGAAGCCAAAGCCAGAGCCAAAGAATTAAAAATACCTGCCGGATATTATTTTGAATGGGGCGGCAAGTTTGAAAATCAGCAGCGCGCTGCACAGAAGCTGGCCATTGTAGTACCCGTTGCCCTGGTGCTGATCTTCCTGATTCTGTTCAGTACCTTCGGCTCCATACCCCAGGCACTGATGGTATTAATTAATGTGCCCTTTGCCCTGATCGGCGGCATTGTCACCTTATGGCTGACCGGTGAATACCTGTCGGTACCGGCTTCTGTCGGCTTTATTGCCCTGCTGGGTATTGCAGTACTGAACGGCGTAGTAATGATCACCTATTTTAACCAGTTACTGGCCAAAGGCCTGACCCTGTCACAGGTGGTCATGGAAGGTGCTCTGCGGCGGCTGCGTCCGGTACTGATGACCGCATCCATTGCGGCTTTGGGTCTGGTGCCCCTAGTATTTGCCACCGGCCCTGGCTCTGAAATACAGCGCCCTCTGGCTATTGTGGTTATTGGCGGATTGTTCAGCTCGACACTTTTAACCCTGCTGATACTGCCCATTATTTTTAAACGTTTTGGCAAATATTCCTGAGGGAGAATGCTGGTATGCAAAAGTGTATTTTAAGACTGATTGTAGACAATGGACTGTACTATTCTATGACCGACTGCCTGCTGACCTTCCCTGAACGGGAACTGGAATTTATGGGATTCTCCATACAGGCACATACCCAGATGCTGGGTGAAATCAGTGAACAGGTATCCGGTTTTAAACAGAAAATACTGATTGAAATCAGCACCCATAACGATGAAGCCCGGCTGATTTATCAGCATGTAAAAAGTACTCTGACGGAAGCCAGCTTTGAGACCCAGCTGTATCCCTTACTGGAACTGGATCACCAGTAACAAACCCGTCCAGTATCCATATGAATAAAGTCTAAGCGCCGGTAATAGCCGACTCCACCAACTTTCATGGTCATGGCCAGTCACAAATCAGAGTTGCCCAAGCCGCACTGGATCGAACCCGTTTAACAGCTCCCTTTAGCGGCCGGGTTGCGGCCTATGTATTGGATCGGGAAAAACAGTCCCGTACTGTTGAAATAGAAGTGGATTTTAAACACCCCGAAGACAGTCAGAATATGCTGCCCGGCTATAGTGCAGATGCTGAAGTTATTTTACAGCACCAAACACAGGTATTACGCATACCCTCTGAAGCCCTGTTTGATAACAACAGGGTGCTGGTATTAAACAGTGATGGACAACTGCAGCAGCGGCAGCTTAAAACCGGTATCAGCAACTGGCATTTTACCGAGGTCATTGACGGTCTCAATGCCGGTGAACAGGTAGTCACGTCAATAGAACGTGAAGGCGTAAAAGCCGGTGCTTATGCCACCATAGAACCTCAACATGATTGACCTGATAAACATTCATCGCGACTTTAAGGTCGGTGATCAAACTGTTCATGCACTAATATCCAGCCGGGTGAATATCTTTCCATAATGGCCCCTTCTGGTTCAGGTAAATCCACCCTGCTCAATTTAATCGGCCTGCTGGACAGTGCCAGCAGGGGATCAGCCTGATTATTGTAACCCACGATGTCCATATCGGCCAACGGGAAAAACGCCGGCTGCAGATGCTCGATGGCAGGATACAGTCCGATAATAACTCACCTGTTACAGCTGCTGCTTATCCGGAAACCCACAGTCAGCAAGTTCAGGCTAATACCAATGTTAACCGGTAAACCTTTAATCAGTAAAACCTCAATCAGTGACAGCCTGCATTTTTCCTAGCACGCCTTACGGGCTTACCCTGCCCGGACTGTGCTTATGCTGACAGCCATAGCCATTGGCGTAGCAGCAGTTATTATTCTGACCGCTCTTGGAGAGGGTGCACGACAATATATAGTTCAACCTGAATAATACCGTTTTAAGCCTGACTTCAAGCCAGGTTTAAAGCGGCTGATTGCCCCGGTTTGATAAAAGACCCCATCAAACCGGAAATAATTTTGAGCCACAAAAGCCG
>JANELJ010000094.1 GCA_024511395.1 Gammaproteobacteria bacterium
CTTTTGTGGCTCAAAATTATTTCCGGTTTGATGGGGTCTTTTATCAAACCGGGGCAATCAGCTGCTTTAAACCTGGCTTGATGTCAGGCTTAAAACGGTATTATTCAGGTTGAACTACTTATATTTGCAGTTTATGTTATATTTTTTGTCAGGGTATTTAATTCTTTTATATATTTATCTTTAAGTAATGACGGTGAAATAATAGATTTAACTCCTTTTTTTTGTATTAAATTGAATAACGGAAAGTTCCTCTCTTTTAGGTTAATTAAGGATTTTTTTAACATTTCACTTTGAACAGACTCAGGAAATTGGTGAGTAGAGTAGATGGCTTTACAAATTTCAATATAAAACTGACGTAACTGCTTTTTATTCGGTAATTTTCTTGAACGTAATTTCAGGTATAGGCGGTGATGCCATGGAGGTTTTGGTATTTTAAATTCTAATTTAAAAAAATCATTTCTTGCATTTTCGGAAAATAAATCTTTATGTGTATTAAGAAATGATCGGGCTATAGCTCGATAAATATCTTTTCTTGACCAATAGTGATGGATAATACTCTTATGTTGTATCGGTTTTATTTTATTACTAAATATAGATGCGGCTAATGCAAACTGCTCTGTATGAAATAATCTGCCTGATAAGTTGTATATTTGATCAATTATAATAAGGCTCTGTTTTATAATTCTTTTATTGTTTTTAGTTATGCCAATAATACCAGAATTAATGTGCCGCATATCATCTGTAATATTGTAATGAGATACAAGAAATTCTCTACAGGTGTTGTAGTATGAATCAGGCGTTTGATTCCATTTTTGATATATTTTATCTACCAGTATGGAGTTTTGATCAATTAATTTAAATAAGTTTTCGGGATCTTTTTTAAATATAGTATCTGTATCAATAAGTATGGTTTTATCTGCCTTGTCGATTACATAAAGTAATGCTTCAGGCTTGCTTCTATGGTGATAATTCTCCTTTCCTGACCATGCTGATAATTGGTGTTGAGTAATGATTTTTATTGTTACAGGAAACCCCTTAAAAAACTCAGGAGTATCTGTGATAATAACAATGTTAAGAGTGTTGTTATTTTTTGATGATTGGTAAATAGCACTTACTATGCTGAACCTGGCTTCATCAATAATATTTTGATTATTGCCGTAAACTAAATAAACTAATTGATTCATAAATTGTTAGCCTGTAGCTTTTGGTTATTTTTTAATCTTCGATATTCGACTGTAAATAAAATAGCAATAGGTAACCAAAAAAGAAACCATTGTTCTTTAGGGCGAGTAAAAATGTTAGTACTTTCCGTTATGCCAGAAATGATACCGTATATAAGCATAGCTGCACCAACCTGGCTTAAAAATGAAAGTTTATTTTTTCTATAAATATTAAACATTGATACTAACAAACTAATCCAAAGTATAAATCCTATTACCCCAAAGTTGTATATAATTCCTAGGTGTTGGTTATGTATATTATTAAATCTTAATCCTTGTTCTTTAATATATATTGAAATCTTAGTTCCTAATCCATGTCCAAAAAAGAGATTGTTTTTAATTTGTTCCAGAGAAGAAGACCATATTTCTGGCCGTAATGAAAAACCTCGTTTTATTATAATATCTGGTTGAAAGATAAGTGTTGTAAGTAGAATTATAGTAATTATTGCCAGTAAGTATAATATTTTTTTACTTTTATGGATCAATAAAAGAAATATTAGTGATGTACCTAAGGCGACAAATGATGCTCTTGAATTAGTTAAAATAATAAAACTTATTAAAATTATAAATAATAAAATCAAAATAATGTTCTGTTTTAGATTATGTTTGATACTGAAAAAGTAATAAATAAGAAAGACACTAATTGGACCATAAATGTGAGTTGACCATATTGGATTAGAAAGGTTGCCGATGCCTATTATGCGATAAGAATAATCTCTGCTTTCTACTATATAGGCAGTATAAAATGCATATAATGCACCTATTGATAAAATAAATGCTGTTATAATGAATAACTGCTGAAGTCTTTTTTTACTGCTTTGTTCAATTAAAATAATAGAAAAAATAAATAATAAAATATTTAAAAGTTTTTTTACATATTTTATATCATTAATATCTGTCGTATTCCATAATAAGCTGGCTAAGACAAAACAGAAGAAAAGCAATAAGATTAAAAATGCTTTAGAATGAAGCATTAACATAAATATATTTCTTTGAAAAAAAAGCAGTAAAATGAGAGTTGGAATTATTAAAAACAAATAGGTCTGTGTATGATATGCACTAAAGCTGGAGAAGTATAAAATACCAGTTGAAAAAAATACAAAGCCTAATGGTAAAATATAGTTTGTTATAAAAGATTCTATATTGAAGTTTTTTTGGTTCACTATATATTCACTTACTGGATGTTTTAATGAATGTTTAGTTGCATGCATTCAGTTTCATGTACTTTATTCTTTGTAAGAAATAATGCTTAAAAATTGCGTTTTTGATAGGACAATGTTGCAAATAACTTTGTTCAATGATACTGCTATCCAATATAAAATCCACATCTTCTCTGACACGAAAAATATGCTTAAGATTACGTATTCGCTTGAAAAAACCCAGAGAAAACGGGCTGATACTCATATCTGAAACATCGATCAATCCGAATTCTTTTTCAGGGGTATAAACAATATTGCCAAAATGAGCGGATCGAAAAAATACGCCTTTATTATGCATTCTGGCCAGGAAAATACCGAATTTTTCAAGGAATTCAGGGGAAGTTCCATGTTGCTGCATATATTCTCTTACTGTTAACCCCTTGAGAGGCTTGTAATGAACGGCTGTTCTTTTTAAATCAGATATTTTATATAAATCAATTATTGTAACGGTAGGTATGCCAATTTTTTTAAGGCACCTGACATTGCGGGCAAAACGCCTGGCTGGTGAATATAGTGTTGCCTGGGATATAAAACGTTTGACACGAAATAGTTTTATAATAGATTGATCATTTAAAGCAAGGACTTTGTCACCAAATTCATCACAACTTAAAATACTGGAATCTACAGTTAACTGTTGGTATTCATTCAGGCTTAAATTATGCATCTAGAGATTGTATCAATTAATTAGTTTTAGTGTTTTTTACAATTCTGCAATTATCCCATACCAACAATCAAAAAGACCAGTAAATACGTAAATTCATTAAGTTATGATATGATCAGGCTTTTTAAATCCATGGAAATATCAGTGTCCGAACAAGAGAAACCATCTGGTTTAAAGGTTTACATCCGTCTTTTAAAATACGTTAAGCCCCACTGGAAAATATTTGTATTAAGTATTTTGGGATATTTAATGTACTCCAGTTCCCAGCCCCTACTGGCTTCTATCGCAGGCTGGCTAGCTGATGCAGTTTATACCAAAGAGCCTTCAGCGGTTTACTTGATCCCTTTATCTTTATTGGGTATTTATGTTTTGCGTGGTACGGGTAGTTTTATTGGTAACTATTTTCTGGCTAAAGTATCTAATTCTATTGTGCATTCCATGCGTAATGACCTGTTTGACAAGCTGATTTTACTGCCTAATGGCTTTTATGAGCAACATAATTCAGGGCATCTGATCTCCTTAATCACCTTTAATGTTACCCAGGTCACCGGGGCGGCTACGGATGCCGTCAAGGTGGTGATCCGGGAAGGCATTGCTGTTATTGCCTTGCTGGGGTATCTGTTTTATCTTAACTGGCAGTTGTCTCTGGCCTTTCTGGCTGTAGCTCCCCTTATTGGCTTTGTGGTCAGCTATGCCAGTAAACGTTTTAAAAAACTCAGCAAGAAAATTCAGGTTTCCATGGGGGATTTAACTCACGTTTCCTCAGAGGCCATTGGTGGTTATAAAGAGGTCAAAAGTTTCAGCGGCCAGGAGTATGAAAAACAACGTTTTCATAAAGCCAGTAAGAATAATTACCAGCAGAATATGAAAATGGTGCTGACCTCTTCAATCAATACCCCTATATTGCAGATGATAGTGGCTCTGGCATTGGCTTTACTGGTATTTCTGGCACTTTCATTTACGGGAGACATGGATCCCGCTGCTTTTATTACATATATTACAGCGGCTGGTCTTCTACCCAAACCCATACGCCAGCTAAGTGAAGTGAATTCAACAATACAACGGGGGATTGCTGCCTCTGAGAGTATTTTTGAGTTGATTGATCAGCAGGCTGAACAGGATAACGGTTCCCTGACTATTGATAGAGCGGTGGGTAAACTGGAGTTTAAAAACCTGACCTTTACTTATCCAGCATCAGATAAAGTGATATTAAAGGATCTTAATTTAATTATTGAACTTGGACAAACAGTTGCTCTGGTTGGTCATTCTGGTAGTGGTAAATCAACCATAGCTAACCTGATACCCCGTTTTTATGATGCATCGCAGGGCGAGATCCTGCTGGATGACCGATCGTTAAAGGATTACAAATTGAGTAATTTGCGTGATCAGATTGCTTTTGTAAGCCAGCAGGTGACTTTATTTAATGACACCATTGAAAAAAATATTGCCTATGGTTCTTTGAGTAAACACAGCAGAGAAGAGGTTATTAAGGCCGCAGAGCTGGCTTATGCTATGGAGTTTATAAATGAGCAGTCAGATGGGCTGGATACCTTAGTCGGGGAAGACGGGGTGCTGTTATCCGGCGGCCAGCGTCAGCGTCTGGCAATAGCCCGGGCTCTGTTAAAAGATGCACCTATCCTTATTCTGGATGAAGCTACCTCGGCACTGGATACCGAATCTGAGCGTAAAATCCAGGCTGTCCTGGACAATGTGATGCAGGGCAGAACCACTCTGGTGATTGCCCACCGTCTGTCTACTATAGAAAATGCTGATCTTATTGTGGTAATGGATCACGGCTGCGTGGTAGAACAGGGCAGCCATAATGAATTACTGGAGAAAAATGGCTATTACAGTAATCTGCATAACAGTCAGTTACTGGAAAATGACACACCAGATAGAAGGCTGGAACAAAAATAAAAATATACGGTTATTTTCTGAAGAAGCAGTATAATTTTATTTTTTATATAACTTTTCTTCCCCTTCAGGACGTTTTTTAAACCGCTTATAGGTCCACTGATATTGTGTCGGTTGTTCACGTACACACATTTCCACCGCCTGATTCAAAGCGGTTGCCGCAGCAACAGGCTCCCTATTCAATATACCTTGCTCATCTACCGGATGAATGCGGGTAATAAAACCCTGCCCACGGGGCAGGCGGTCGGCATAGGCAATAACAATACCGGCACCGGTTTTTTCAGCCAGTTTATGTACCAGTGTCATGGTGTTGGCTTCAATACCGAAAAAAGGCGCAAAAACCCCGCCGTTACCCGGATTCTGATCGGGTAAAATACCGGTCATATTCTCTTTTCTTAAAGTTCTGTACAGTAGTTTTACCCCGGATGTGGTGGTAGGTGCCAGGGTATTGCCGGTACGCAGTCGGGCCTGAATTAGAAACTGGTCAAACTCCTTGAGCCGGGGCGGGCGGTACAGGCTGGTCATAGGAGCTATGCTCTGAGCCAGCATACCCAGAAATTCCCATTGACCCAGGTGCGGTGTCAGAGCAATTACACCTCGTCCCTGAGCTCGTATATTGTCGATATGTTCACGTCCGACTACGCCTTTATCCAGTCGCCACATTCGTTTCAGGGGCCAGAACCACATAGGGCCCATTTCCAGCAGGGTTTTGCTGCTTTCAATCAGACTCTGGTGTAATAATTTATCTCTTTCGGAGGCGGATAATTCAGGAAAACACAAAGTCAGATTTTGTTGTGCAACTTTTCTGCTGTTATTGGGTAAGTGATATAAAACAGAGCCGATAATAAAACCCATACCATGCAGTACAGGCAGGGGAAACCAAGATAGAAATTTAAGTCCGGCAATAGCTAGTTGGCTTTTATTTAGGCTCATCGTTTAAAACTTGTCGTTTAAAGCTCATAATTGTCAGTCAGTATGCTCTAATAATGTTCTGAGTTTGTGTCCTAGACGTGTTTGTTGCAGATCCTGGCCGGTGGTCAGATAATTTTGGATCAGAATTTCAATGGCCTGTTTGCTGATCGGTGCCCGGCGGCGAATAATACGAGACAGATCATTCATACGAACCAGGTAAGCAAAGGGAAACCATTTCAGCTTTTCCAGATCAATAAAATGGACATCCACAGTATCACCTTCCGCTTTTACAAAAAAGTGCTTGGGGTACAAACTGCCGTGACGAAAATGGGCATCGTGCAGTCGCCGGGTATGCTGGCCGGCCAGCTGCATAATTTTTTTGGTCAGCCTGTCATCCACCGGTTGGTCATCAGCAAAAAAGGACTCAAAGCTCTCATAACCTTCCAGTGACAGGGTAACCAGAATACTCTGGCTTTTGCTACTGATTTGACGCTCACCGTAGTAAAGTGTGGTCAGGGTTGGAATATTATGCTGGTTCAGGCGTTGTATATTGATATATTCCCGGCGGAAAGTGGGTACACCGCTAAACGGGTGACACAGGGTTTTATAATTATGATTTTCCTGGCGTTTAATAAACACCCAGGTAGTATTCCCATGGGTATCCGTCAGGGGGTATTTTATTACACCACTCCAGCCGTTTCTGCGGTAATTAGGCGGTTCAAACCATTCACTTTCCAGTACCCACAGTGCTTCAAACTGCTCCAGATTGTTCTGTTTAAACAGACTTTGCCAGCTGTGTTCTGGAAAATAATCTTTTAAATATGGCTGGCTCACTGTTTTTTTGCTCGTCTGGGTTTTTTTCGATACAGTTTCGGCTCACCTTCCGGGCGGTTTTTAAAGCGGCGGTGAACCCATAAATATTGTTCCGGTGCCTGGCGGATAAATTTTTCCAGGAGCTGGTTAGTGCGTAGAGTATCTTCTTCCAGTGATTTTCCGGGAAAGTTCTCCAGAGGCGGTAAAAATTCAACAACGTAACCCTGGGCATTGTCCAGCCGCCTGGATATATAAGGGATCACTGGAGCTTTGGTTACTTTGGCCATACGTGAAGCCACGGTCTGGCTGGCGGCCTGGGTGCCGAAAAAGGGAATAAACAGGCTGTTTTCGATTCCGGCATTCTGATCGACAGCTATCCACATTAAATGGTTTTGTTTAATGTAGCGAAAGGTAGCCCGAATTTCATCCCGGCCAAATACCCGATCCATGCATCTTTCCCGACCCTTAAGCGTCATGTAATTAAAAATCGGGTTACGCATTTTCTGGTAACTGACGGCCAGTTTATGGTCAATATTGAACATTCGGCCGGCTATTTCAGTGGTGGTATAATGAGCGCCTAGTAAAATAGCCCCGGTTTTTTCCTGTAAAGCTTTTTCTACATGCTCATAGCCCTTAACCGTGAGCATTTTTTTTAGTTTTTTATCTTTACCCCACCAGGCTAGTGCGGTTTCGGCAATACTGATCCCGATAGAGTGGAAATGATCCCGGATTAGTTTTTGCTGTTGTTCAGCGGCCAGTTCAGGAAAGCAGATCTGAATATTGGTTTGTACAATTTCGTGGCGATAAGGAGATAAGCGAGCAAATAAGTCACCTAATCGACGTCCGATAAACAGCTGGGTACAATAGGGCAGCATGGCCAGTACTCTCATACCACCCAGACCCAGCCAGGACGGCCAGTATTTTGGGGCAAGATAGTTCTGCCAGGAAAAATCCTCAGTGCTCATATTATTATTTTTATAAAAATGACTATTGGTTGTACAATTCAGAGTTTAATATCGGGTTTCAGTTTTACCAATATGATACCATAGAGCAGACCCTTTAAGTGTGTAAAAATAGTATTAGCCGATAGAAATTAAAGAACTAAAGTTTAGAGTTTCAG
>JANELJ010000095.1 GCA_024511395.1 Gammaproteobacteria bacterium
CATAACTTAAGAAAGATCCTCAATAAGCTCCGGCTTTTGTGGCTCAAAATTATTTCCGGTTTGATGGGATATTTTATCAAACCAGAACAATCAGCCGCTTTAATCCTGGCTTGATGTCAGGCTTAAAACGGTATTATTCAGGTTGAACTAAATATTAGAATATCGTTAATTTCATTGATCTAAGGCAATATTAACTTTATAATTCGCTGCACTATACGATATGGCTATAATTGAATAGCCTGAAACAGGCAGGTAAAGAAAATGAGTTTTGCAACTGTGGTCATGCGTCGAGTGGTACGCAGACTGTTTGTTATACAGCTGGCACTGACTTTGATTATTGCTCTGAGTTACCTGACATTTCAAAGTTTAAATGGATTTTTTGCCGCAATATATGGCGGAAGTATTACTCTGACAGGTACGCTGTTAATGGCTTGGCGGATAAGTCGCGCCGGTGAAGCTGGCTCTAAAGAGAAGCAGCAGGGTTATATCGAAATTTACGTCGGCGTGGTGCAAAAGTTTATTTTAACTCTGGTTCTAATGGCTGTTGGAATGGGTGTTTTAAAGCTGGATCCCCTGGGGGTTCTGGTTGGTTTTGCTGTAACCCAGTTCAGTTTCGTTGCCAATAAAGTAGATACCCGATATCAGTCCTGAACTGGGTTGACAAAAAAGAATTTATTAAAATCTTGGAGATGTAACTGTGAGTAGCTCTACTGCTAATGAAGAAAGCGGCCTAGGTGCCGTCGAGTATATTCAGCATCACTTGCATAATAACAGCATTGGTGATGGAGGTTTCTGGGTGCTTAACCTCGATACCCTGTTCTATAGCTGGTTATTAGCCGGAGTGCTGATGTACATTGCCTGGAAAATGGGCAAAACCATGACTGCCGATACTCCTTCCGGCGGCCAGAACGTATTAGAAGCCATTGTTGAATTCGTTCAGCAGCAAATCAAAGATATTTTCCCTAGAAGCAATCCACTGATCGGGCCACTGGCCTTAACCATCTTTATGTGGGTATTCCTTATGAACGCCATGGATTTAATTCCCGTGGATCTTCTCCCCTCACTGGGTCAGCTGGTGGGTATACATTATATGAAAGTGGTGCCGACCACGGATTTAAGTACTACCTTTGCCTTGGCACTGTCTGTCTTTGCCCTGATTATTTTCTATAACATTAAAATTAAGGGACCGATTGGCTACCTTAAAATGTTCCTGTTTCACCCCTTTGGCAAATATTTAATTCCGGTCAATATTATTATGACTGCGATTGAAGAGATTGCCAAACCAGTCAGCCTGGGTCTGCGTTTATTCGGAAACATGTTTGCCGGTGAGCTGATCTTCCTGCTGATTGCACTTTTAGGTGGCGCGTCCCTTTTTGGACTTTTACCGCAGATAGCACTGGGTACCGCATGGGCAATTTTCCATATTCTGGTTATTACTCTGCAGGCCTTTATCTTTATGCTGCTGACCATTGTATACCTGGGCATGGCACATCAGGATATGGAAGAACATTAAACTGGAAACACACGTTACAACGAATTCAAAAACTTTAAACATTTAAACTTTAAAACTTAGGAGAAACTAATGGAAGCAATGGCTTTAGTTTATGGTTACACAGCAATTGCAGTAGGTATTATTCTGGCTGCAGCAGGTCTGGGTTCAGCACTGGGTTGGGGCTTAATCTGTTCCAAGTTCCTGGAAGGTATTGCACGTCAACCTGAAATGCGTCCTCAGTTAATGGGTCAGATGCTATTTACCGGTGGTCTGATGGAAGCATTTCCAATGATCGTTCTGGGTATGGCAATGTGGTTTGTATTTGCGAATCCGTTTGCTGATGCTGTTAAAGCCTCTGTTGGCGGTTAATTGACTGTTTTTGACGTACGCAGTAAAAAGTACGAAACAAAAGTATTAACTTAACAAACAACAGGAATTAGGCGATGAGCATTACCGCAACCCTGATAGGCCAGATAATAACCTTTGCGATATTGGTCTGGTTCATAGGTAAATATCTCTGGGGTCCAATGACCCAGATGATGGACGATCGTAAGAAGCGTATTGCCGATGGTCTTGCTGCTGCTGAGCGTGGTATTCACGAGCAGGAGCTAGCAGAGCAAAAAGCAGCTCAACATATTAAAGAAGCTAAAGAGCAGGCAGCAGAAATACTTGCTCAGGCACAGAAATGTGCGGCGGAAATAATAGAAGAAGCTAAAATTGATGCCAAGGCCGAAGGTGAACGTCTGATTACAACTGCAAATGCTGAGATTGAACAGGAAGTGAATCGTGCAAAAGAATCATTGCGTGCCCAGGTGGTGGATATCACCGTAGCGGCAGCAGGCAAGATCATCAAGAAAGAGATCGATGCTAAAGCACATGGCGACTTGTTAAAAGATGTTGTTGGGCAACTCTAATTTATGAGAATCAGGACTAAATAATGGCAGAAATAAGTACATTAGCAAGACCTTATGCTCAGACAATCTTTTCTCTGGCACTTGTCGATAACAATCTTAAAGTATGGTCTGACAAGCTGGCTCTTTTAAAAGAAGTAGTTTCGAATGAAACCATGACCGAAGTGATTTCCAATCCGGATATTTCTAATGAGCAGGTTATCGACCTGTTTAAGGAAATCTGTAAGGATGAACTGGATGAGCAGAGTATTAATTTCCTCAAACTGGCGGCAGAAAATGGTCGTCTGGATATTATTCCTGATATAGCTGATATGTATGAAGCACTGCGTGCGGATGCGGAAGGCAGTATCGAGGCCCAGGTTATTTCAGCGTATGCTGTCAATGCGACTCAGAAAAAGAGCATTGCAGAAGCACTGAAAAAGAAATTAGGTCGTGACGTGACAATTACCACCAAAACCGACAAGTCGTTACTAGGTGGAGTCATCATTCGCGCAGGCGACATGGTTATTGACGGCTCAGTAAAAACACAACTGGAAAAAATTACCCATGCCCTGATGAGCTAGGTAAGAGACACTAGCAAGTCGGAACAAGAGGATTAAAAAATGCAATTAAATCCATCAGAAATTAGCGACCTGATCAAAAGTCGTATAGAAAATTTTGATGTAACAACCGAAGCAAATACAGAAGGTACTGTGGTCAGTCTGGCCGATGGTATTGCTCTGATTCACGGTTTAAGTGACGTAATGTCAGGGGAAATGATTGAATTTCCCGGTAACACCTTTGGTATGGCTCTGAATCTGGAGCGTGATTCAGTCGGTGCCGTAATTTTAGGTGACTATAAGCACATTTCAGAAGGCGATAAGGTTAAATGTACCGGCCGTATTCTGGAAGTGCCCGTTGGTGAGGCTTTATTAGGTCGTGTGGTTGATTCACTGGGTAACCCCATTGACGGCAAAGGTCCGATTGATTCCAAGGAGACTTCTTCTATTGAAAAAATCGCACCGGGCGTAATTTCCCGCCAGTCGGTTGATCAGCCGGTACAGACCGGTCTGAAATCTGTTGATGCCATGGTACCAATTGGTCGAGGTCAGCGTGAACTGATTATTGGTGACCGCCAGACGGGTAAAACAGCCGTTGCGGTAGATGCTATTATCAACCAGAAAGATTCCGGCATTAAATGTATTTATGTCGCGGTTGGCCAGAAAGCTTCTTCTATTGCTTCAGTGGTTCGTAAGCTGGAAGAATTCGGTGCCATGGAAAACACTATTGTTGTTGCAGCAACGGCTTCCGATGCAGCGGCTATGCAATATATTGCACCTTACTCAGGTTGTGCCATGGGCGAATATTTCCGTGACCTGGGTGAAGATGCTCTGATTATTTATGATGACTTAACCAAGCAGGCCTGGGCTTATCGTCAGGTTTCCCTGTTATTACGTCGTCCACCAGGTCGTGAAGCGTATCCGGGTGATGTATTCTATCTGCATTCCCGTCTGCTGGAACGTGCCTCACGCGTCAATGCCGAGTTTGTGGAAAAAGCCACCAACGGTAAGGTTAAAGGTAAAACCGGTTCATTAACCGCTCTGCCGATTATTGAAACCCAGGCTGGTGACGTATCCGCTTTCGTACCGACCAACGTAATTTCCATTACCGATGGTCAGATTTTCCTCGAAACCGATCTGTTTAACTCCGGTATCCGTCCTGCGATTAATGCCGGCCTGTCCGTATCCCGTGTAGGTGGTGCAGCACAGACCAAGATCATTAAGAAACTCGGTGGCGGTATTCGTCTTGACCTGGCTCAGTATCGTGAACTGGCAGCTTTTGCTCAGTTTGCCTCTGATCTGGATGAGGCAACCCGAAGCCAGATTGAACGGGGTCAGCGAGTGACTGAATTAATGAAACAGACTCAGTACACACCCTATAGTGTGGCCCAGATGGCGGTTTCCCTGTTTGCAGCCACCAAAGGTTTTCTGGATGATGTGGATGTTGCCAAGATCGTTGATTTTGAAAATGCCCTGCAGGATTATGTTAAAGCCAACCACGCTGATTTAATGGATAAAATCAATGAGTCGGGAGATTATAACGACGACATTGAAAAAGCCCTGAATGAAGCCGTGACTGCATTCAAATCCAATAGTAGCTGGTAAACAGGAGACCTGAGTATGGCAAGCGGAAAAGAAATTCGTAGTCAGATCAGCAGTATTAAAAATACGCAGAAAATCACCAGCGCCATGGAAATGGTTGCAGCCAGTAAGATGCGTCGGGCACAGGATCGTATGAGTGCCTCACGCCCTTATGCAGAAAAAATGATTGATGTGGTATGCCATCTGGCTTATGCTCATACGGAATATAAACATCCGTATCTGCAGGAGCGTGAAGCGAGGAGAGTGGGGTATATTATTATCTCATCTGACCGAGGCTTATGTGGCGGTTTAAATACCAATCTGTTTAAAGAAGCTATTAATGACATGAAGGCCTGTAACGAAAAAGATATAGAAATTGATATCTGTGTTATCGGCTCTAAAGCAAGTGCTTTTTTTAAAAGTGTCGGCGGAAATATTGTTGCTCACACTGAAAATCTTGGGGATGAGCCCAGTCTGGAAAACCTGATTGGCAGCGTTAAAACGATGCTGGATGCTTATGCAGAGGGTAGAATTGACCGTTTATTTGTGGTATTTAACAAGTTTGTTAATACTATGACACAGCAGCCGATTGTTGCGCAGATTTTGCCCATAGCGGTTGCTCCGGCAGAAGATCATAAGCGGGTTCGCTACCATGAAATGTCTGAAGATGATGACCATGCGGACATGAAATATCACTGGGATTATATCTATGAGCCTGAGGCCGAAGAAGTTATTGATGCCCTGTTAATGCGCTATATTGAATCTCTGGTGTATCAGGGTGTGGTCGAGAATGTGGCCTGTGAACAGTCAGCTCGAATGGTTGCCATGAGAAGTGCAACCGATAATGCAGGCGATATGATTGATGACCTGCAGCTTGTCTATAATAAGGCAAGACAGGCCGCCATTACTCAGGAACTGTCCGAAATTGTTGCCGGTGCAGCTGCCGTATAGAATTAAGCTTTAAAGAGGAACTAAAAATGAGTTCAGGAAAAATTGTCCAGATTATTGGTGCGGTAGTGGACGTGGAATTCCCACGTGATGCCATGCCCAGAGTCTATGACGCAATTATAGTGACTGAAGCAGAACTTACCCTGGAAGTTCAGCAGCAGTTGGGTGACGGCGTAGTTCGTTGTATTGCCATGGGTAGTACAGACGGTATTAAGCGTGGTCTGGAAGTTGCTCCGACAGGTGCGCCCATTTCAGTACCCGTTGGTACCGAGACCTTGGGTCGTATTATGGATGTACTGGGTAACCCAATTGATGAAAAGGGTGATGTGGGTGAAAAGAAGCGTGCTTCCATTCACCGTGAAGCTCCGGCCTATGAAGAACTGGCTGCAGCCACAGAGCTGCTGGAAACCGGTATTAAGGTAATCGACCTGGTCTGCCCGTTTGCTAAAGGCGGTAAAGTGGGTCTGTTTGGTGGTGCTGGTGTAGGTAAAACCGTTAATATGATGGAACTTATCCGAAATATTGCGGCAGAACACAGTGGTTATTCGGTATTTGCCGGTGTTGGTGAACGTACTCGTGAAGGTAATGACTTTTACCATGAAATGACCGAATCCAACGTACTGGATAAAGTGGCTCTGGTTTATGGTCAGATGAATGAGCCTCCAGGAAACAGGCTGCGTGTGGCCTTAACCGGTCTGACTATTGCGGAAGGTTTCCGTGACGAAGGTAATGACGTACTGCTGTTTATTGATAATATTTATCGTTATACCCTGGCAGGAACCGAAGTATCAGCCCTGTTAGGCCGTATGCCGTCTGCGGTAGGTTATCAGCCTACTCTGGCAGAAGAAATGGGTGCTCTGCAGGAACGTATTACTTCCACTAAAGTGGGTTCCATTACTTCCATTCAGGCGGTTTATGTACCTGCCGATGATTTAACTGACCCATCTCCAGCCACCACCTTTGCTCACTTGGACGCAACCGTGGTACTGTCTCGTCAGATTGCGGAACTGGGCATTTATCCTGCGGTTGATCCGCTGGACTCCACCTCCCGTCAGCTGGATCCACAGGTGGTAGGCAATGAGCACTATGAAGTGGCTCGAGGTGTACAGTCAACTCTGCAGCGCTATAAAGAGCTGAAAGATATTATTGCTATTCTGGGAATGGATGAATTATCCGAAGACGATAAACTGATTGTAAGTCGCGCACGTAAAATTCAGCGCTTCCTGTCTCAGCCGTTCTTTGTGGCAGAGGTTTTCACCGGTACTGCCGGTAAATACGTCAGTCTGAAAGATACTATTCGCGGCTTTAAGGAAATTGTGGAAGGAATGCATGACAGCATTCCTGAACAGGCTTTCTATATGGTCGGCGGTATTGAAGAAGTGCTTGAAAAGGCTAACGCTGTTTAAGGAGAACTGTCATGGCAATGACCATGAAATTAAACATCGTCAGTGCTGAAAAAGAGCTCTTCTCTAATTTAGCCGAGATGGTGATTGTTCCAGGTGCAATGGGTGATCTGGGGATTTTACCTCAGCACTCCCAGTTATTGTCTACGCTCAAAGCCGGTGAAGTGGTTATTACCGAGCAGGGCGGCAATCAGGAGTCTATCTATATATCTGGTGGACTGCTGGAAGTTCAGCCTCATCTGGTAACCATTCTTTCTGATACGGCACTGCGTGCCAGTGATCTGGATGAACACGCTGCCAGAGAAGCAAAAGAACGTGCAGAAGAAGCTCTGCAGGATCAGGAATCCGGTATTGATTTTGCCAAGGCGGAAGCCTCACTGGCTGAAGCTATTGCCCAGCTTAAACTGATTGATAAATTGCGCAAAAAGCGCAAGGGACATTAAACCTGAATAAATTCAGTTGAAGCTTAGTGAGCTTGTAGATAAATCGCAGCAGATAATTTGTACCACAGAAATAAAAAAGGTCGTATTAAATACGACCTTTTTCTGTTAGAGCTTTCTGATTATTCAGAAAAACAATTATTTACTTAAAAACTCAGAATAATAACTGCTGAGCAATTCTCTTTTTTTGGGTTTTTTTATTAAAAACTCCAGTTCTTTATCAGAAACAGGTTTAGCTGTTTGTTCTTTATCACTCGCGATTGCCTTATCGAATTCTTTATAATAATTATTTAAAACTGTTGAAGAAGTTTTCACTTCATAATCGATAGCAAGCGCGTCAGAATACGTTGTGCCAGAAATAAAAAAACTGAATGTAAACCCAATTATATAAATTATAATTTTGTATAACATTACAATGTCCTAATTAGTCCGACCTGAATAAATCATAGCGCATTGATTTATAAGGAAATATTG
>JANELJ010000331.1 GCA_024511395.1 Gammaproteobacteria bacterium
GCTGTTTCTTTGGCTTCATTCTGGTCTGGAAATTTGCAAGGTAATAAGGCTTATTTTACCAAAAACCTGCAAATTTAACACCCATAATTCGCCAATATTTCCTTATAAATCAATGTGCTATAATTTATTCAGGTCGGACTATTTATCCCATTATAGGTATGTGTGAATATCATTATGCTTATTGTTATATTGTATATTTGTTATTTTATAGCTTGTACAAAATTTAAGCTATTTTTAAATTATAGTAGATAAAACCGGTTTGTCATATCAGGAAATAAATTATCTATTTAATATGAGCCAGTATACCTTCAAGTTCATCAATACTATTGTAATGAATCACCATTTTACCATTACCTTTTTTACCGTGCTGAAAAATCACCCGCGCACCCAATTTGTCGGTCAGGTTTTTCTGTAAATTAATAATATTCGGGTCGTCTTTCTTTTCCTGTTTTTCTTTGGGGTTAAGAATTTTTTTGATCAGTCGTTCAGTTTCCCTGACAGACAAGCCTTTACTGACCACATGGCGGGCCGTATAACTTTGTTCTTCAACTTTTAAAGCCAGCAGGGCTCGGGCATGACCCATTTCCAGATCGCCGTTTTCCAGTAAACGCCGGGTAACCAGTTCCAGCTCCAGCAGACGCAATAAATTGGATACCGATGCCCGGGAACGGCCTACGGCATCAGCGGCCAACTGGTGAGTCATATTAAATTCATCTATCAGGCGCTTCAGGGCATTAGCTTCCTCTATAGGATTAAGCTCTTCACGCTGAATATTCTCAATCAGGGACATGGCAATGGCAGCACGGTCGGGCACATCACGGATCACCGCAGGAATTTCAGCCAGGCCGGCCATCTGGGAAGCACGCCAGCGGCGTTCACCGGCAATAATTTCATATTTTTGTTCACCGCTATTGCTGGTATCACCCACCGGACGGATCACAATAGGCTGCACTACGCCCTGGGCCTTAATGGAACTGGCCAGTTCTTCCAGTGCTTCGGGATGCATATCAATGCGCGGCTGGTAAACACCCGGCTGAATAAATTCTACTGGTACATTATGCAATTCCCCGTCAGCAGGTGAATGCTGACGGCTATCCGCTGTATCGGTTTCAAATCGCCGGGTGGTTTTGACACTGCCGCCAAGCAATGCATCCAGACCACGACCTAAACCACGTTTTTTTGCTGCCACTAATACAAGCCCTCACAAATCCTTAAGCTGGTTAATCCCTGAATATTCCGGAAGACTTACCATTATAGAAAAATTGCCTAAATAACAAAAGCACTTAATTTTTTCCTGTCAGCTCTAACTCTAACTGAACTCAGTATTCAGGCTTCCTGCTGACCAAGACTTTCTTCCTCTTTGCGCAGCATTTCCCCGGCCAGGGCCAAGTAAGCTCGGGCACCGTTGGAAGCCCGATCATAACTGATCACCGGCATACCATGACTGGGTGCCTCGGCAAGACGAACATTTCTGGGGATTATGGTACGATAAACTTTCTCATCAAAATGCGACAGTAACTGGCGGGAGACTTCTATAGCCAGACGATTGCGCGGATCAAACATGGTTCTTAAAATGCCTTCAATTTCAAGCTCGGGGTTTAAAGACTCCTTAATGCTTTCAATGATATCACTTAAGGCGGTTAAACCTTCCAGGGCATAATATTCACATTGCATGGGGATCATAATGCCATGTGCCGCCACCATAGCATTAACGGTGAGCATATTCAGAGACGGTGGACAGTCAATAAAAACATAATCATAGTCATCGGCAATTTCCTTAAAACGGTAGCTAAGCTGCCGTTCCCGATCAAACTTGGTCATTAGCTCCACTTCTGCCGCCGTTAAATCACCATTGCCAGCCACCAGATCATAACCGGCTTCCGGCACGGCTATTTTTACCTCATTAACCGAACTGCGGGATATTAATAAATCATAACCACTATACTGCACATCATTTTTATCAATGCCGCTGCCGGTAGTGGCATTGCCCTGCGGATCCATATCCACCAGCAGTACTTTTCTTTTGGTGGCCGCCATGGATGCTGCCAGATTAATACTGGTAGTGGTTTTACCCACCCCGCCTTTCTGATTGGAAATGGCAATGATTTTCACCATGGTTTGCCTCAATGGTTATTAATTTTTATTTAATATAATTTGTAACTTATATGGTTCGCACCACGTATGCAAGTGATACCACGGTACTCATGGATGATAAAGTTGCATTCTTATATCCGGCCTCTAAGTGGAGAATACAAATG
>JANELJ010000332.1 GCA_024511395.1 Gammaproteobacteria bacterium
ACACTGGCTAAAATCAAATCCATTGCCTCACGGCTGTCCTTAATCTTCTTCAGCGATACAAAAATATCTTCGGCCTGACTATAAGTCGGCATCAGCCATTTAACCCATAATTTAAGTCTTGGGGCAATATAACGTTCCTTAAGTTCGGTATTGGCTTTCATTAAAGTATAAAATTGTTCAAGGTAAGTGACTATCTCCGACCAGTTCAGGGGAGCCTGACGCTGTTCTTCTGTAATATTTTCAATATCCTGTTTGATCTGTAAGGCCAGATCAGGTATAATCATAGCCCCGCGTCCAAGCATAACTGAATCGCACAAACTTCTTTGCCGGCATAAGTGATAGTCTTCAGGCGACCAGATTTCACCATTGGCTATAACGGGAATATTAAGTGTTTCACTGACCGGTGCCAGAGCTTCCCAGTAGGCCGGTGGCCGGTAACCATCGGTTTTGGTACGGGCATGAATGGTGATCCATTGAGCACCGCCATTTTCTATGGCCCGGGCATTATCCATGGTTAAAGACTGGTCTTCATAGCCCAGACGCATTTTAGCCGTCACCGGGATGCTATCTGGAACGGCCCTGCGTACGGCAGAAACAATATTATAAATCCGTTCAGGATATTTTAATAAACTGGCCCCGCCATCGCGTTTATTAACGGTTTTGGCCGGACAGCCAAAATTCAGATCAATGCCCATACTACCCAGTGCCGCAGCTTTAGCAGCATTTTCAGCCATGGCCTGGGGATCACTGCCTAATAATTGTAAAAAAACTGGAATGCCGGAACGGGTATGACTTATTTTTTGATTGTCCTGAGGTTTAAGTTCAGGAAATCGTCGTATAAAAACCCGTTGTGGAAACAGGGTGTCAGTCACCCGTAAAAATTCTGTTACGCATAAATCAAAGCCGCCGATGGCGGTCAGAATTTCCCGGGTATAAGTATCGGTTAAGCCGTCCATGGGGGCCAGTACAATTTTCATTTGGCTTATGCTCTACTATTTATAAAAGGCTTATAAGCCGGAACAGACTGGACATTGAGGGTCAGCCGGCAGTTTCATTTTGCGCCAGTCCATAGTCCAGGCATCCAGTAATAATAAGCTTGCATATAATGGCGTGCCGATACCAGTAATAATTTTAAGCACTTCGGTGGCCTGCATACTGCCGATAATCCCTACTACTGGAGCAAGAATACCGTTTTCTGAACAGGTGGTAGCGGTATCATCAGCATCGTCTTTATACAGGCAGCGATAACAGGGGCCCTGTCCCTGGTTAGCAAATACAATGATCTGACCTTCCATACGAATAGCGGCTCCGGAAACCAGTGGGGTTTGCTGGTGCACACAAACCTCATTAATTAAAAAACGGGAATCAAAATTATCCGTGGCATCAACCACCACATCGGCCAGTTTAACCTGTTCAGCTAAAGTGTCTTTTTCCAGACGCTGAGTGATAGTTGTGATCTGAATATCAGGATTAAGCTGATGTAATGTCTGGTATGCGGATTGTGCTTTATTTATACCAATACGCTGTGGATCACTATGGATAATCTGACGCTGCAGATTGGATAAATCAACCTCATCAAAATCACAGAGTACAAGATGACCAACACCAGCTGCAGCTAAATACATGGCCACCGGTGAACCCAGCCCACCCATGCCAATAATTAATACCCGGGCATCCAGTAATTTTTCCTGCCCTTTAACATCGACATAAGGCAGCATAATCTGTCGGGAGTAACGCAGCAGTTGATCATCATTCATGTGGATATATTCTTTATAGTTCTTTAACCAAAGTTTAGAGTTTCAGATCCTTAAAAAAGGAGAATCATTTAAAAACATTGATCACATCGGCTAAACCAATAGCCCGTAACAGGAACCGGGTATCCCTTGCTGAAGCCGCCTTTCTCTTATAATCAAGAGCGCATCCATGGAGGCTTTTCGACAGCATGACAGCCACGGAAGGCGGGAATGCAACAAATGCAGGAGCAATTTATTGTTCCTGCTGTCGAAACTTCATCAAGGGATACCCGGCCCCGGTTACTCCGAGGTAAACAAAATAATTTGGTTAAATATGAAAATTGTAAATATAAATGTGTTTGTATTTTAACGGATATAAAAAAAGCAGGATACAATTTAATAGCTAAAGTTTAGAGCGACAGCTCACCCTTGAGAGTCCTGTTTCGCTCATACGTTCTTTAACAATTTGTTTATAACCAGCTGTTTTGAAATTGTTTTTATAACAAATCTTCAAATCGCCTTAA
>JANELJ010000333.1 GCA_024511395.1 Gammaproteobacteria bacterium
GGGCCGGGTGTCCCTTGATGATGTTTCGACAGCAGGGAGGCTGTCGAAAAGCCTCCATGGATGGATTCACGGCGGCTTCAGCAAGGGATACACGGTTCCTGTTACGGACTATCGGTTAACTAAGGTAATCAATAAATTTCAAATGATTCTCCTTTTTGGGGGAGCTGAAACTCTAAACTTTAGCTTAATAAGGACAGAGCCGGTTATGTGCGGAATATGTGGTGATTTTCAATTTGATGGCTCCAAACCTGATCTGAATGTGATCCAGGCCATGCTTAAAAAGCTGGAGCGGCGTGGCTCGGATAATGAAGGTATTTTCCATGAAGGCCCGGTGGCGCTTGGCCATCGCCGCCTGTCTATTATTGATCTGTCCGAAAAGTCCAATCAGCCCATGATGGACAACCAGCTACACATGGCGCTGGTGTTTAACGGCACAATATACAATTATCCCGAATTAAAAGAACAGCTGACCCAGAAAGGTTATAAGTTTTTTTCGGATGGTGATTCAGAAGTCATTATTAAAGCCTATGTCGAATGGGGTGAGCAATGTGTCGAGCGACTGCACGGTATGTTTGCTTTTGCTATTCTGGATCTGCGTGATTACAGCCTGTTTGTCGCCCGGGATCGTCTGGGCATCAAACCCCTTTATTACAGTCTTGATGATAATCGTTTTGTATTTGCGTCCAATATGCAGGCTCTGCTGGCTGCTGGTCATATTAATAAAGAAATTAATCCGGTTGGTATGCATCATCAGTTTACCCTGCATGCTGTGATCCCTGCCCCCGATACTATTTTACAGGGGATAAAAAAACTGGCCCCAGGAACCAGTATTAAAATTGATGCCAGCAGTAATATGAAATATCATCGCTACTGGCATCTGAAAGCCACCCGCGATCCGCTTAAGGCTGACTGGAGCGAAGAACAATGGACTGAGGCCATCCACGATGCCTTAATGTCCGCCGTAAAAAAACGTCTGACCATAGCCGATGTGCCGGTAGGGGTCTTATTGTCCGGCGGTCTGGATTCCAGTCTGCTGGTGGCGCTGCTGGCAGAAGCCGGGGTTGATGATATCCGAACCTTTTCAATTGGTTTTAATGATATCGGTGATGAACAGGGCAGTGAGTTTGAATATAGTGATCAGGTGGTAGAACGCTATAACACGCTGCACCACAAATATATGGTCCCCAACCATGAGGTACTGGATCGCCTGCCTGAAGCCATTACCCAGATGGCTGAACCGATGGTCGGCCAGGATGCCGTGGCTTTTTATTTATTATCTGAACGGGTGGCCAAAGAGGTTAAAGTCGTACAGAGCGGCCAAGGGGCGGATGAAGTATTTGCCGGTTATTTCTGGTATCCCTTAATGGTTAAAGCCTATGAAGAAGGCCATAACGAACTGGATAGTTTTGCTCCTTATTATTTTGACCGTCATCATGATGAATTTTTACAGTCCGTTACCCGTCGTTTTCACGGTAGGGATTATACCTCAGAACTGATTAATGACCTGTTGACGGCACCTTATGCCGATGAATTTCTGGACAGGGTTCTGCGTATGGATGTCACTACCCTGATTGTGGATGATCCCGTTAAACGGGTAGATAATATGACCATGGCCTGGGGCCTGGAAGCCAGGGTTCCGTTTCTGGATCATAAGCTGGCGGAACTGGCAGCACAGATGCCCAGCCACTATAAAATTGGCCAGCAGGGCGGTAAACACGTGCTGAAAACCATTGCCCGGGGCCGCATTTCCGATGCCGTTATTGATCGCCCAAAAGGCTATTTTCCTATGCCTGCCCTCAAATATGTACGCGGTGAATTCCTAGATATGATGACGGATGTACTGACCTCACAGAAATGCAGAGAACGGGGTGTTTTTGAGCAGTCCTATATCCAGCGCCTGTTAAAAAATCCTGAAGCTAAAGAAAATATGACCCGCCTTAAAGGCAGCAAACTCTGGCATATGGCACTACTGGAAATGTGGTTTCAGACGCATCTGGACTAAGTGCCTGTAATTATTCTGGCTAACCAGTTCCTTGCAGCCCATCCTAAAATTATGAATAACAATATCCGGACAGCTAACAATACCCCTTACAGATATTGAATTTAATTTTATTCGTGCTCATGTAATCCCTCCGAAAAATAATTCTTTTCATAAGTAGAATTTCCCATTAAATTATTAATGAGGAGAACCTACAATGAAGAAGTCCAGATTTACAGAATCCCAGATCATCGGCATTCTGAAAGAAGCTGAAT
>JANELJ010000096.1 GCA_024511395.1 Gammaproteobacteria bacterium
TCTGGCTCTGGCTCTTTCTCAGCGCTGCTCTTTCCCCCTTTCTTCATTTTCTTGCCTTCTGCGGCTCGTTTTTTTCTGACTTCTTTTGGATCGGCTATTAGTTTTCGGTAGATTTCTACGCGGTCTTTGTGTTCCAGAGTCTTATCCAGTTTGATTATTTTGCTGAAAATGCCGACTTTATTTTTGGTCAGGTCAATTTCCGGGAATTCCTGTAGGATGCCTGAGGCATTTATAGCGTCTTCTACTGTAGAGCCTTCGTCCAGTTCTACAGTTTCTATTACCTGTTTGGCCAAGGTACCGTAGGCTACTTCGACGATAATTGTTTTTGGTACCTTATTGAGCACCATTTCACTTTCCATTAGCTGGCTCCCTGACCATAAATATCAAAGGCTCGTTTACAGAAAGCATCCACCATGCTATTAGCAATCTGGCTGAACACAGGGCCGAAGGCCATGCTCATGAGTTTATTGGAAAACTCAAATTCCAGATCCAGGGAGATTTTACAGCCGTTTTCATCCAGTGCATCAAAACGCCAGAAGCCCTGTAAATGTTTAAAAGGGCCGTCAATGAGGCGTATTTCTATCATTTTATTTTTCTGCATCCGGTTTAAAGTGGTAAAGGTTTTATGCATACCTGTATGACTGATTTCTATCTGGCCCTTTACCTCATCTTCGGTCTGGCTTAATACTCTGGAACTGCCGCACCAGGGTAAAAACTCCTCGTAGTGATCCACGTCTGCGACTAGGTTATACATTTTTTCTGCACTAAAAGGAATTAGCGCACTTTTATTTATGGTGGTCACAATTACTACCATAATTCATTAATAATAGCTCGTTAATTAAAAAGAGAACTGAAAAAAGCATCTAGGTCAATACCAAATATACTTTCAAAAAAAGCAATAATACCCAGGGCATTCATAAACACAATAATAACCATTATGGGGGCCACATAGCGTACCAGAAAAGACCAGACGCTATACCAGAAAGGACTGATATTAAGCTCCTGCTTTGAATATTCCTTTTTCATTAACCAGCCGGCATAAATGGCAATCATCAGTCCACCCAGGGGCAACATGATATTGGAGGTCAGATAGTCCAGAAAATCAAAGGCTGTGGCCTCTTTTAATATAACAAACTCACCATACTGGGTATTAATCGAGGTGGAAATAGTAAAGTCACTGGCCAGGTTAAATGAGAAAATAGTAAACAGACCGGTAAACCACACCAGCAAGCCGGAAATCACCGACATTTTAATGCGTGAAACCTTAAAAGTTTTCATACCCCAGGTAACCGCCGGTTCAATCAGGGAGATACTGGAAGTCCAGGCAGCAAATACCAGCAGCACAAAAAACAGTGTACCGAATAAGTCACCATACTCCATATGCCCAAAGGCCAGCGGTAGGGTTTTAAAGATCAGACCAGGCCCGGCTGCCGGCTCCAGAGCATTAGCAAAAACAATGGGGAATATGACCATTCCAGCCACTAGAGCCACCACCGTATCCATAATAGCAACGGAAAAAGAAGACGTAGCAATTGAGGTATTCTTGGGCAGGTAAGAGCCGTAAACCATAATAGCCCCCATACCTAGACTCAGGGTAAAAAAGGCATGCCCCATGGCACTAAGGACACCTTTAGTGGATATTTTACTGAAGTCAGGCGTAAACAGATAACTTAAACCCTGCTTGAAATAACCGGTTTCCATTGAATAAAGCAGCAGTATAATTAACAGAACAAAGAGCAGCGGCATTAAATAAGTCACTGCTTTTTCCAGACCGCCCCGTACACCCCGGGCCACCACGGCCATAGTCATAATCATAAAAATGGTATGCCAGGCCAGCAGACTTTCTGCATTACTCACCAGACCGCCAAAAATAGCATCCACATTTTCAGCATCCAGACCGTTAAACACCCCAGCAGCCATTCTAGGTACATAGGATAAAGCCCAGCCGGCAATAACGCTGTAATAGGAAAGGATCAGAAAACCGGCAATAACGCCCATCCAGCCTAACAGTCCCCAGGAACGGGAATGGCCGGATTCCCGGGTCAGGTACTTCATGGTAGTCACTGGATCCTGCTGACCGCAACGGCCGAGCATAATTTCCGCCATCATAATAGGAATACCAATAGCCGCAATACACAGCAGGTAAATCAGTACAAAAGCACCCCCGCCATTTTCACCGGTAATATAGGGAAATTTCCAGATATTACCCAGACCAACTGCAGAGCCGGTTGCAGCCAGGATAAACACCAGTCGTGAAGACCACTGCTCTCTGGGCTGTTCTGCTGAGTTTACCTGTGAAGCCCCTTCAGACGGCTGAGTCGATGTCATTTTTTCAGACATAAGAACCAATCCCTTTAAATCTGTAATAAGTGTCTATCTTTGTTTTTATTTGCGCTATTATAACCTTTATCGTCTTTTTTTTGTATAATTAGCGCCATGGGAAAAAAGAAAAAGAAACCGTCCGGTAATACTATTGCTCAAAACCACAGAGCGCGTCATGACTATATTCTGGAAACGGAGTACGAAGCCGGGCTGGTGCTCGAAGGCTGGGAGGTCAAAAGTCTGCGTGCCGGCAAAGCACAACTCAATGAGAGTTATGTTCAGCTGATTAATGGCGAAGCTTTTCTCTATGGTGTGGTCATTTCACCCCTGATATCGGCCTCCACTCATATCCATCATGATCAGCAACGCAGCCGTAAGTTGTTACTGCATAACTATGAACTGGCGCGACTGGTCGGTGCAGTTGAGCGTAAGGGTTATACTATTGTACCACTGGCGCTGTACTGGAAAGGCAGCCGGGTTAAATGCAAAATCACCCTGGCCAAGGGTAAACACCTGCACGATAAACGTGCTACAGAAAAAGAACGTGACTGGAATCGTGATAAAGCACGTATTGCCCGGATGAAATAAGCCGTTACCCTAACTAACTTTAAGACAGCCCGGTCCGCTGATTACACTCTTGCCACCAGATAAAGGGGTAACTTGGATCTGGGTGCTGATGCGCTCTTTCAGGGCGGAGACATGGGAAATAATGCCTATAAGTTTGCCGTCCTGATGCAGGCCGGATAAAGCTTCCAGTGCATTTTCAAGCGCTTCTTCATCTAGGCTGCCAAAGCCTTCATCCAGGAACAGGGAATCCACTCTTACCTTACGGCTGGCCATTTTAGACAGGCCAAGAGCCAGACTCAGGCTGACTATAAAACTCTCACCGCCAGACAGATTTCTGACCGAACGTATTTCTCCGGCCTGATAATTGTCGATCACATTAAGTTCAAGCGGCTGGTTTTTATCCCGTATTAATAGATACCGATTACTCATTTTCTTTAATTGCAAATTGGCATGGCTAACCATTAGCTCAAAGGTCAGCCCCTGGGCAAAATTTCGGTATTTTTTTCCATCCGAAGAACCAATCAGGGTATGTAATTTTTCCCAGCGTTGATATTCTTTTTGCTGTTTATCAATAGCCGCCTGTTTCTGCCTGATTTTTTCCTGATCCCTCTGATCCTGTTCCAGTTGATGTTTTAAATCAGCCAATTCATTTCGCAGTTCTGAAATCTGCTGTTCCAGTTTTTGCTGTTCAGGTAGAAGAGTGTCCAGGGACTGTTGTGTTATTTTTTTATTCTGTTCAGTTTGCAGCTTCTGTTTGTAGTCAGTCAGGCGGGTATTAATACTGATTTTCCGGTTATCCAGATCCTGAGCTGTTTTAGTTAATTCTTCCCGTTGCTCTACAGTTAAACTGGCCTGGACAAATTCAGTTTCACTGGCAAAACCCTGTGCTGGTAATTGCTGCTGAAATGTATTTTCCTCAGTTTTTAAGTTCTCAACTGCCCGTTTTATACGGGATTCTAATGACTGAATACTATTCTGCAAACCGGTCAGATCCTGCTCAGTCCGGCTCAGTGTATCACAAGCCATTTTTTCTGCCTGCTCTGCCTCTACCAGTGATTTTCTAAGCTGATTTTCTTCAGCCTCAACATCCTTATTAGCAAACAGTTCCTGTCTTTCGGTTTTTAACTGTTCCAGCCTGACAGTTTCATCATTTAATGTCTGCTTAATAGCCAGAGCCGTTTTATTCAGGGTCGTTATAACACTCTCATGAGATTTAATACTGGTAGAAAATCCAGCCAGTTTCTGCTCAAACTCATTAAGGCTTTGCTGTTGCTGTTGCTGTTGCTGTTGCCAGGTTTCCAGACGATTCTGAAGCTGATTTAATAAGGCTTCAAAATCAGCAATATCCGCTTCAGCAATACCTAGAGGCTGGAGTTGTTGTAATAATTCGGTTTTTAAACGCTTAAATTTATCTTCCTGCTGCTGCCGGCTTTGTTCCAGCTTTTGCAGGTTATCTTTACTGGCAGACAGTTTATGTTCGGCCTCCAGCATCTGCTTTTCTACTTCTGATAATTTCTGCTGAGCGGTTTTTTCTTCCTGTACAAGCTCATTTAAGGTCTGTTCAAGCTGTTCTGCACGGGCAATAATATCATCCAGCACGACCAGCTGTTTCTGAGTCTCATCCATGGCAGGAACATTACCCAAGGCATAGGGATGTTCAAGTGAGCCGCATAATGGACAGGGCTTATTATCTTCCAGTTTTTCCCGCTCTGCCTCCAGGCTGGCAATAGTTTTTAGCAGGCTTAATTCTTTTAGCAGGGCTTCTTTTTCTGCCCGGTATTCCCTAAGAAGCCGATCCTGCAAAACGGTATTTAACTGCTGCTGTTTTTGTTCTGTTTGTTCCTGTATAACTTTTAATTCCTGTGTATAAGCATCTGTTGCCGTTTGTCTTTCCTGAAGCCCCTGCTGATACTTTAGCTGAGCTTTTTGTTCTGCTTTAATCTGCAGACTGAGATTAAGCTGTTCATTTTCTAAAGCAGAAAGACTGCCCAGTTGGGCTTTAATACCGGCCAGGCCGCTGATCAACCACTGATCTCCGGCATGATCATTTAAATAGGTTTCACATTGCCGACGCTGCTGTACTGAAGTTTCAGATTCTTTTTCTAGGGACTGTATGGCTGCCTGCTCTGTTTCAATCTGCTGCTGATACTGTCGGTATTCACTGTTCAGTTTTTTGACAGAGTACTGTTTTTCTACAATAAACTGATCCAGAGAACGGACTTTTTTAAATATTTCAGCCGCCGACTGTAATTGTGTTCTGGCATCAGACAGAATCTGCTCTGATTTTTGTGAGCTTTTTTTAGAGTCATGCAGATTCTGCTCCAGTTCAGGAAGTTTTTTCTGCTCATTTGTTAATTGCTGTTGATCATCCTGCTGCTGCTTTCGCAAAGCGTTTATTGTGGCATAAAGACCGTCCAGATGGCTGGCCCGAACAGCCAGTTGCAGTTTCTGGCGTTGCGGGATAAATGCCTCACGTTCTGTCTGTAATTGCTCAGCCTCTTTTTCTAGCTCTCTGAGTTCCCTGCTGATGGACTCAAGCAACTGCAGCCAGGCAATGGCTTTCTGGGTCTGAGTCAATTGGCCGGACAGCGTATTTTGCTGCTGTAGTTGTGTAGTTAAGGTCTGTTCAATGGCCTGTTTCTGCTCTTCGCTTAACAGCGCTACACCTGCAATTTCTGCTCTGAGGATATTAAGTTGTTCACGCTCCTCTTTCATGCGCTCATGAGTCTTTATCGAAATTCTGCTATAAATTTCAGTGCCGGTGATCTGTTCCAGTATGCGGGATTTCTGTTCAATATCGGCTTTAAGAAAGGTATCAAAGCCGCCCTGTGCCAGCAGCATGGAACGGGTAAAACGTTCAAAATCCATTCCGGTTTTTTCTTCAATAACCATGGCAACCCGCCTGATCTGGTTTTCAATAATACTGCCGTCCTGGTCAGCTTCTGCAATCTCGTGTTTAGCAACCTGCAATACACCTTCAGGCTGTTTTTTTGCTCTGTGCTGACTCCAGTGGTAAATAAAACGTCCTTCAGAGGATTCAAAACAGACCTCGGCAAAACATTCCCCGGTTTGCCGAGACATAATATCATTATTATTTTTGGTAATTTTACCCAGTCTCGGGGTCGCTCCGTACAGGGCCAGGCAGATAGCATCCAGTACCGTGGACTTACCCGCTCCAGTAGGCCCGGTCAGGGCAAAAATACCATTAGCAAGGTAATTGGGATCGGTAAAATCAATCTGCCATTCACCCTGCAGTGAGTTAAGATTTTTAAAGCGCAGCTGCAGGATTTTCATAAGGCGTTGGGATCTTCTTCGTGTAGAGAGTGAATGATTTCTTTATAGGACTGCATCAGATCATCCCGGCTTTCTTTGGGAATATCATGGGCCTGCAGACAGGATTTAAAAACATCATATTCATCCCTATCGTCCAGGGTTTCACCCTCACCATCAGTAACCACAATTCCCTTATACGCAGCCTCATTTTTTATTCGCAATACTTCCAGCTTACTGTCTGCTAGCATTTCTTCAACCTGTGACCATAAATCAGGTACCACATCCTTGCCTGTATAGATAATTTCCAGCCAGACGGATTCAGCCTGTTGTTTTAATGCTTCTATTTCAGACTGTATCTCATCCAGATTGCCGCTCAACTGTTTTAACTGCTGAAAACGGGGAATAGTTATTTCCCTAATATCGACTGAACCTTTTTCAAAATTAGCAATAATAACCTGTTTGTCCTGTTCGGCTTCCCCAAAGGACATAGGCAGAGGTGAACCGCTGTAGCGAAAGTGATTATTATCACCTACACATTGAGGAATATGCAGATGCCCCAGGGCCAGATAATCAATATTTTCCGGAAACATTTCCTGACCAATATAAGCCAGAGAACCAACATAAAGTTCTCTTACACCATCCTCATGCAGGGTTTTCCCCCCAGCGGCAAACAGATGGCCCATGGCAATAACAGGTAACGGCTCAGCAACCTGGCTGTACAGTTCCTGTTGCTGCTGTTGATCCTGTTGCTGCTGTTGAGCATAATCACAGACCTGGGCATAATGCTCTTTAAGCCCAGCAACCAGCTTGATACCCTTTTCTTCCACACTTTCACCGCTTTCTACGCTGCGGATATCCTTTTCTCTTAAATAAGGTACGGCACAGACAATCGCCAGCGGCTGATCAGTATTGTCCCTAAGCACAATAACTTCATCCCGCAGGTCTTCCATTGCTGAACCCACTACATAGACATTCAAAACTCGTAACAATGCTGCCGGAGCTGTTAAAAAGGATGGGGAGTCATGATTGCCGGCGATAATAACTACATGCTGACAATGGGTGGTAGAGACCTTATGCAGAAAACGATAATACAGTTCCTGAGCATAATTGGGTGGAATACTGGTATCAAAAATATCACCGGCCACCAGCAGAATATCCACCTGCTCCTGCTCAATGGTATCAATCAGCCAGTCCAGAAAACGCCTGAACTCCTCATAACGCTTGCAGCCATACAGAGAGCGCCCCAGATGCCAGTCTGATGTATGTAAAATTTTCATAGTGTCAGTTTATCATGGTAAAGGGTCATAAATTGACGTAATAATTTATTTTTATATCTCTAGTTTTACCATTAGCCTGGTGGTTAACAATAATATCAGACCACATCAGTTCGCCTCTCTACTCTGTTGTTATGTGTAAAAACACAATTTTGGCACATTTTTATGATGCCGTTAGAGAGTGGGGCGAACCATTCCATTTATTCAAGAGCCGTGAGCGCCAATTAATCCCACATTGATCTGCTACCCCACCTACTGTAACGCCTGAATTTTTTCAGCACACAACCAGGGCAGTAAAGCATCAAATGCTTCAGGCTCTGCATGGCGGCCCAG
>JANELJ010000334.1 GCA_024511395.1 Gammaproteobacteria bacterium
TAATTGGGAAACCTGTTTCCTACTGTAGCACTGATGCAGGAGTAAAATAGCTTCAGCCCGACTTCTGTAGTTACCCTCTTTATTAAATTGTACGACTTTTTTTAACCATCGGCGTACAGGACGGCTCAGTTCCGTTATAATATTATTCATACTTAAGCTTTGTTTGATCAGGTTGTTTTGGTTAATTTCTTTGTTCGATAAACAAAGCTTAAGTTCCATTTATATGGACACCATTTCGGAACAGTTATTTAGACCCCTATCTTTCCTGAAAGTTGGAAGTGCGGGCAGCCATCCCTGCCTGCATTAATCAAGAGACATCACCCCATCAATACCTTTGCCCCACAATTACTAACCTGGTTTGACCAGCACGGCAGAAAAAACCTCCCCTGGCAAAAGAATAAAACACCTTACCGTGTCTGGGTGTCGGAAATTATGTTACAGCAGACCCAGGTAAAAACCGTTATTCCATACTACCAGCATTTTATGCAGCATTTTCCCGATGTTATCAGCCTGGCCAATGCCCCTCAGGATGAAGTCCTGCACCTGTGGACCGGACTGGGCTATTACGCTCGTGCAAGAAACCTGCACAAGGCGGCTCAAATAATACGCGACCAGTTTGCTGGGCATTTCCCGGATTCCATGGAAAACATTCTGGCTTTACCCGGAATAGGCCGTTCTACCGCCGGAGCCATTCTATCTCTGGCCTGCCAGCAGCATCACCCCATACTGGACGGTAATGTTAAGCGTATTTTATGCCGCTACTTCCAGGTAGATGGCTGGACGGGACAGACCAGAGTACAGAAAGAACTATGGAGTCTGGCCGAAAAACTTACCCCGAAACAGCGCTGTGACAACTTTAACCAGGCCATGATGGACCTGGGATCCAGCCTGTGCAGCCGAAGCAAACCTCAATGCTCACAATGTCCATTGCAGACTCACTGCCAGGCCTGTCTGAACGATACCATTAAGTATTATCCCAATCCAAAACCTAAAAAGGATAAGCCCGTAAAAAAGACCTGCTTACTGATCCTGAGCAATGAAAATGGCGATATATTACTGGAAAAACGTCCCCAGCAGGGGATCTGGGGCGGTCTCTGGTCTTTTCCCCAGTGTCAGGACAAAGCAGAGCTAAAAAGCTGGCTGGAAACTCATCATTATCAAGCCTGTAGCCCTGTTCAGGAACAGCCTGAATTCAGACATACCTTTAGCCATTATCATTTAGATATCACTCCATTACAAATTCAGGTTAAAATACCTCCCATAGTAATGGATGATAATCGCTTTCTCTGGTACTCCCTAAGCAAACCATTGAAATTAGGATTACCAGGCCCCATAACCAAACTTATATCTCAACTGGATGCCGGGCCTTAAAGAGCTACTGGCAATCCACATAAATTTTGAACTTATATATTAAAGGTACCAATATGACTCGAATGGTAAATTGCGTAAAACTGGGAAAAGAAGCCGAAGGCCTGGAACACCAGACCTACCCTGGTGATCTAGGAAAACAAATTTTTGATAATGTCTCCAAAGAAGCCTGGAACGCCTGGATCAAACACCAAACCATGCTGATCAATGAGTACCGCCTGTCCCCCATCGATCCGGAACACCGTAAATTCCTGGAAACCGAAATGGAAAAGTTTTTCTTCAGCGATGAAGCCGTTGCCAAACCGGATGATTATGTACCACCCAAATAATCTTTCATTCCCGCTGCCATTTGACTGCAGCAGGCTCCTTCTCCCTCTGGGAGAAGGTCAGGATGAGGGCCCTTATTTATTCAAGATTAATTAAAATTTTTCTTGACACAAACCGGCAAAAAAGACAGAATACACGCCGTTGAATAAATTAAGTCTCACCGAAAAATTTAATTCACCAATACCTATATATGCCCAGATAGCTCAGTCGGTAGAGCAAGGGACTGAAAATCCCTGTGTCCCTGGTTCGATTCCAGGTCTGGGCACCATTTCTTAATACAGCATTAAGAAAATTGTCGGTTTACCCATAAAATGACCGTTTGGCCACTTTATGCTTCAAATCACGTATGGCCATTTTATGCTTCAAACTGCCGCTATATAAAAAGCACATCTTTAAAATAAGATAACTTATTCAGTTAACAACTTTTCTTCTACAATGCTATATACTTTCCAAGATCTAATTCCTATTGTTCTATAAATATGACCAGCGAACAAAAAAAATGAAAAATACAAAATAGATAATAAACTTTTCCACAACAGAGAAATAG
>JANELJ010000097.1 GCA_024511395.1 Gammaproteobacteria bacterium
GGATCACTGCCCCCTATTAAATCCACGCGCTGAATAAAGCGCTGCCGCTCCATTTCCTTTTCCATTTCCCGGGCATAAAAGCGCAGATTATCATCATAGCTAAATCCCTGTAAGATCAGGGTGGCAGTTGGAAAAGCACTGGACGAAGTCAGTTCCACAATAAAGGGCGAATCCGCTTCTTCCGGAAGGCGGGTATTATCTATATGCTGAATTTCCCTGTGCAAATCCGCCAGCCGTTTATCAAACAGACGTTCATCTATATCTTCAAAACGCACAATAATATTGGACATGGAGTCTCTGGACATTGAAGAAATAAAGTGAATATCAGAAACCCTGGCAATACCCTCTTCCAGCGGCTGGGTCACCCGTTTTTCAATACCCTCCGGTGCTGCACCAGGCATAAAGGTATTGATCTGGATCCAGTTAAAATTAATGGCCGGATCTTTTTCCTTAGGTAGAGATAAATAGCTCAGCACGCCCATGACCAGAACTAGAATAAAGGTCAGGTTAGCCAGAACATGATGTTGTAGAAGGCGCTGGAGCATAAAATCAGGTTTCAGGTGCAGGGTTATGGGTTGACCATCTTTTAGGGGCTGTCTGCCCTGGATAATGACTTTGGTATCGGGGGGAATTCATCTGGTTTTATGGCAGCTGAACGACCCGCCAGGGCGTTTTGCAGGGAGTGGAAGCGGGCAATGGTCTGGCCGTCAGGCGTTGTTGTTACAATAAAAATACCCATTTTATTATTACGACTGACCAGCAGATTAGCCGGTATATGCTGTTCCTACATAATAATTTCCACCATGCCAAAGGCATTGGGCAAGGCTTTTTCAGCAATAAAGCTCAGGCGTACCCGCTGATGGCGAGCGCGGGTTTCTATACTCGGGACGACGGCCCGGATGGTTAAGGGATAGTAGTGGTTACGATAGACAAAATTTAATGCCCGATAATTCAGACTGTCTATCAGTACCACAGGTACCTAGACTTCAACCCCCAGATTATCAGTATCCATCAGGCGTAACAAAGGTGTTCCAGGCGCTACATTTTTACCGGCATGGATCAGGCGCGGGGTAATCACCCCGTCAAACGGCGCAGTTATCCGGCAGCAACTTATATTTTTTTTGCCAGTTGTATTTTACTGTCCAGTAACTGTAAGCGGGCTTCGAGTTTATGGAGATTGGCCAGCAGTTGCTGGTGAGATTCTTCAGAGACACTTTTGGTCTGCAGCAGTTTTCTGGAACGCTGGTACTGGTAGCGGGAAAACTGCAGATCCGCCTGCAGGGATTTTTTCCGCCTCCAGCTGGTCCCGCCTGAGCTCATAGTCATCGCATTCCAGGATAACCAGTAACTGACCTTTTTTAACCCGCTGACCGACCTGCACCTCAGCTCCTAACCAGAGCAGAAAGCTGAGAACTGAGCTGACTGTTCTGCAAGCTAACCACCCTGGCCGGTGCTTTTTTAACCGGGTGAAACAAGAGTTCCGACAGAGGTCTGGCAGTTACCGGTATGATTTCCTGTGCCTGAAGAACATTGCCGGCCAGGAATAAGCCGATAAGAACCAGACCAATAAAATGCTTTGGCCTGTGTATCATCCGTTCTGTTCCTGTTTTTTAACCTGCTGCCAGACGGCTTCAAGCTCATCAATGGAAGCCTGTTCCATACGCTGCCGTATCATAATTATAAAACTGTTCCATTTTCCGGAAACGCTGGGAAAATTTATGATTACTGACCCGCAGGGCTTTTTCCGGATCAATTTCCAGTTTTCTGGCCAGATTGACGCAGGTAAACAGCACATCACCCATTTCCTCCTGCATACGTTCAAACTGCCGGGCTTTTAGTTCACGCTGCTGTTCGCCAGCGGACTTTTCCTGTAACTGTTCATATTGAGTGATTTCATCCTGCAGTTCTCCCTGAATAATGGGTAGTACTTCTTCTGCAGTGTCCCAGTCAAAACCCACCTGGGCAATGCGTTTCTGTATTTTAACCGTGCGGGTCATGGCAGGCAGAATTTTGCTGATATTATCCATCAGGCTCAGTGCCTGCTCCGGTTCGGCAGTCTCCTCTTTTTCAGCTCTGGCCTGCTGGTTTTCAAGTTCTTTCTGCTCTTCCCAGGCTTTTAAAAAAGCGGCCTCATTTTCATATTGATGCTCACTGAATACATGGGGATGACGACGCACCATTTTATCAGCAATGGCTGCAGCAATATCTTCAAAATCAAACAGCCCTTCTTCTTTGGCCAGCTGGGCGTAAAAAACTACCTGGAATAATAAATCACCCAGCTCTTTTTTGACTTCATCCATATCGCCCTGCTCAATGGCTTCTGCCACTTCGTAGGCTTCTTCCAGGGTATAGGGAACCAGGGACTTATAATCCTGTTTCAGATCCCAGGGACAGCCGGTATCAGGATCCCGCAGGGCGCTTATAATATCTAGCAGGCGTTGTAGGTGTTGCATAGTAAAACCTGTTATTCAGAAAATATGGAAAATGTGAATAAAGAAAGAGTATAACCGGTTTGCGGTTTTTATGCTTGAGGTGAGAGATGGGAATGGGGGGATTTTTAACTACAGGTTATTGATTAAAAAGAGCCCCTCATCCTAACCTTCTCCCGGGGGGAGAAGGAACCAGGGGATACACGCTTAATTAGCGGCCAATGCCGTCTACAGATAACAGGGCATTAATCACTTCGTCTTCTAGGTTAATGCGATCCACCAGTAGCTCACCAACACCATTCATGCATTCCTCTAATTGCTCACATTTTAATTCTGAAACATCACTATTAAAGCGATCATGAAAATCCAGTAGTTTCTGAGTGTTGTCCACCAGTTCCGGGTAAATGCTATCAGCAATTTTTAATACTGAGGTACGGCGTTCCTTGTTTTCTTCCATGTAATTGTAGAGATGAAAATGGGCTTTGGCTGTATAATCAACCATTGACTCGCAGAAATCTTCCAGCACTTCCTTCAGAGTATCACTGATTTCAAAAGGCTGGTAAGTCATTACCTCTTTATACTGAGTCAGTGCAGTAGTTCTGGATTCAATCAGAGATTCAACAATACGGTGTGAATTGACACGGCGGCCTTTGACAATGGTATCAGCCATTTTTATTTCCCGTTCCTGTTTAAATACCGTTGTTATTTCAGGTATTAGATTCTAAAGCGTTTGAGTATCCTATATTACCTGTTAATTTTAGAAAAATCCTACAAGCAGACTGCAATTAGCGAATTATTTCAACTTAACAAAGAGATCAGGGCCGGATCATACTTTGGTTAAAAGATGTTCAACTTGAAATTTATAACCTCTGAGTATCCATTGGCTGTACTTCTTGATGAAGTTTCGGCAGCAGGGACGCTGCCGAAAAGCCTCCAAGGATGGATTCACGGCGTCTTCAGCAAGGAGTACAGCCAATGGATACGGTATTTGCGTCTAAATGAGAATCATTAAAAGTATGCTACCGCCCTAACAAAGAGATAATGTCAGAAACAATCATTTGGACTGCACTTGGCTTATTTTATTCAATCAGTTGATGAACGTACCAACCTGGCAGGCACTAACCGGCTGGAGGTCCTTTTATTCAGTCTGGGCAAAGATGATACTACTGACCGGCAGGAAGTTTATGGTATTAATGTATTTAAAGTCAGAGAAGTTATGCAGATGCCTGATATTACCCATGCCCCGGATATGCCTGATTCGGTAGAAGGTATGACCAGTCTGCGCGGTACCATGGTGCCAGTGGTTAACCTGCCAAAATTCTGTGGACTGAATATTTCTAACAAACCGCAGATTTTAATTGTCACCGAATACAATAAACACATGCAGGGTTTTCTGGTGCACTCGGTAGAAAATATTCTGCGTCTGCAGTGGAATGATATTAAAGTGCCGCCACCAATGATGTCTGATCGCTTAGGCGGACTGGTTACAGCCGTCACTGAACTTCAGGATGGTCGTATTGCCATGATTATGGATGTGGAAAAAGTACTGGCAGAAACAGCACACTTTGCCCAAGAAGAAAGTTATTTTGAAGAAGTCAGCAGTCTGGATGGTCAGGGTTATACCATTTTATTTGCAGACGATTCCTCTGTTGCCCGCTCCCAGATAGAACGTACCCTGGATCACATGGGTGTAGCCCATGTCAGTGCCATGAACGGTGCTGAAGCCTGGACCAAGCTCAAGGAAATTGCTTCCCGGGCAGAAACCACCGGCTTACCGGTTTCTGATTATATTCAGGCTATTCTGACCGATGTCGAGATGCCGGAAATGGATGGTTATGTATTAACCATCCATATTAAAAATGATCTGCGTTTTGCCGGTATTCCCGTTATTATGCATTCCTCACTGTCTGCAGAGGCTAATATGTCTCTGGGCCATGGTGTCGGTGCGGATGCCTATGTAGCCAAATTTGAACCCTTGGAATTATCCAATAAGCTGGTAGAAATTCTTAAGGGCAATGAAACGCCTGCACTGGAAGATTCCAGTTCCTGATATTGCTGTCTAAACTTCAATCAAACCAGGCTTCCTCCTGTTCGATATTTCAGGAAAAGGGCGGAAGCTTTACCTTTTTCCCATAAAACGGTATGTTATTACATCGTTAATATTTATTACTATCCGGGTAAAAGGACTATTTTTGCTACGCATGTCTTTAAAAAAGCAGCCATGTTTCATTTCTTTGTCTGCATTTTTATTTTTAATACTGTTGTGCTTATTTTACCCGGCCATACCAGCCTGGTCTGCTCCCCAGAAACAGACCTTTAATATTGGTATATTAACCCTGCATGCCACACATCAGCATCAGTTAGAAGATTCTCCCTGGCAGCTGACCATTGATCGCCTGAATCAATATTCAAAATATCATTTTAATACCGTATTTCTGCCTCCAAACAAGCTAACCAATGCTCTAGAAAATGATGAACTGGATTTTATTATTACCGATGCATTCAATTATCTGATTCTGGAAAAAAAGCATGATGTGCTACGAATGCTGACCCGTACAGAACTATTTGACGGTGAATACATCAGTTCTGAAGCTTTATCAATTTTTACCATGAACAATAATTCTGAAGTCACCCGTATTTCCGATCTACAGGGTAAACGCATTGCCCTGCTGGAAAACGAATATTCAACATCCGAACTGTTCCTGGAAAAATTCCTCAATATTCATGATCTGAACATTGGAGAAAATGTTGATCTACTGGTCCTTGAGCGTTTCGACCTGACCCAGTCCTGGCTGAAAGAAGGAAAAATTGATGCCCTGATCACCAAGTCCGGCCTGCTGGAAAAACAACTGGATAAAACCACTCTAGAAACCTTACGTCTGGTATATCCCCGCAGAGGCCGGCATGCTCCATTTCTACACAGCTCGGTACTGGTACCAGAATGGGCCTTTGCCCGGGCCTGGTTTATTAATGATGAAATTGTCAATCAGATCATTACCATACTGATTAGCCATAAAAAAAATGATCATGTTAACTATCTCTCTGAACAGTACCACTGGACTTTTGCCCAGAAATACCATGGCCTTGCTGAATTATTTGCCCTGTCCAGAGAAATGGAAACTGCACAATCCCCTCCCCCTTCTTCCTTGTCAGTAAAATTAAAGTACTGGCTCAGTTTTCTGATTATCTGTTTCCTGCTGGTTATACTGATCATGTACCTACGTTCTTCCCGGGATTTAAATAATCGTCTTAAAACCTCCAAGGAATCCCTAGAGCTGGAGATAAAGGAACGTCAGCACGCCCAAGAACAGGCCCTGACTCACCAGGCCGAACTGGCTCATGTTGCCCGTTTAAGTACCATGGGAGAAATGGCTTCCGGTCTGGCTCACGAACTGAACCAGCCGCTCTCAGCCATCCATACCTATGTTCAGGGCTGTATCCGCCTGCTTAAAATGGATAAACATGATCCCGAAGCCATTATTAATGCCCTGCAGCTAACGGCTCAGCAGGCAGACCGGGCCGGTGGGATTATCCGCCGGCTACGCAGTTTTGTACGTAAAGGGGAATCACATAAAACCTATACGGATATTAATCATATTGTTAATGAAGTCACGGGGTTTCTGGAAAGCCAGTTACACAATAAACAGGTTAATCTGACCCTGGATCTGAAAGAAGATCTGCCTCCGGTACTGGCGGATATTATCCAGATTGAGCAGGTTCTAATTAACCTGCTCAAAAACGGTATTGAAGCCATGTCTGGAAATGAACAGCCTGCTATTACCGTGGTCACTCGAAGAAAGGATAATAAACTTGTTGAATTGTGTGTTATTGACAGCGGTCACGGAATCAGTGAAGATAAGCTCAAGCAGATTTTTAACCCCTTCTTTACCACCAAAACCAGTGGTATGGGCATGGGGCTATCAATCAGCAGTTCCATTATCGAGGCTCATGATGGTAAATTATACGCCGAAAATAACCCCGTTAGTGGTGCCCGATTCTGTTTTACACTGCCTGTTACAGAAGAACTGGTTACGGAACAACCTGTTACAAAAGAGTATTTAGGAAATAATAATAATGAGTGATGATGCTTTAGTCTTTATTATGGATGACGACGAAGCGGTACTGCAATCAACCGCCTGGTTAATTGAGTCCATTGGTTTAAAAGTTCAAACCTTTATTTCTGCCGATGAATTTCTGGAAAAGTATAATAATGAGTCCGGCTGCATAGTCATGGACGTTAGAATGCCCGGCATGAGCGGCCTTGAAGCCCAAGAAGAATTGAAAGAACGGGGTATTAACCTGCCCCTGATTTTTATCACCGGCCACGGTGATGTCCCCATGACTGTAAGAGCCCTAAAACGCGGTGCTTTTGATTTTATTGAAAAACCCTTTAATGATCAGTTACTTCTTGATGCAGTACAACGTGGATTAAAACAGAACAGTGAAGCACGAGAATCCCTGATACAGAACGAATCCATTGACCGGCGTATAGCCTCACTGACGCCCAGAGAACATGAAGTCATGTTAAGAGTAACCGAAGGCAAACCCAATAAGGTTATTGCTCATGAACTCAATGTCAGCATCAAGACAGTAGAAGTTCACCGTGCCCGTATGATGGAAAAAATGGAAACCAGCTCAGTAGCCGAGCTGGTTAAAGTCACTATTCAGGCCAATAACCGTTAAAGTTAAATCACATTAATTTTAAGTTTTCTGTAACACAGCTATTCCTCCCAGTTGTGTTTATACGAAACAGGTTTATGTGAAATAGCTCTCAATCACTAACGTTTATATCTGGAACAAAACCAGTTCCATTTTTATAAGCTCTTGTTTCTATAGAAATTATTATTTCCTATCAGGGATATCCCCAAGTCTTACAGTAAACAACCCAATTATCCTTTACCAATTGTTCTTTTAAACTACTCCTAACGCAGTAATGGAACACCTGCGGAATTGACAGGGAAGTTTATAGGAGATTTATATAAACCTTAATTGTGATGAATCACCGCCGACGGATCGGCATCCAAGGATGGTTTAATATAGACAAGGCTTAAGGATTAGCCGCAAAATACCTGTATGAGCCAAGTATAAAAAGGAAGCTCAATAATAATAAAAAATGGATTAATAATCTCCATGGAAACGGAGAACAGAGTACTATACTTGTAAAAAGAACGCATTAAAAATCTATGGAAGGATAAGAGTACACTGCGGCAGGACTCAATTACAAAGGAGAGTCAGGGAAGAAAAACACAGGGATATCAAAAAAATAAATGGATATCTTTTTTCCATGGAATTGAAATCTTTATTTAGT
>JANELJ010000335.1 GCA_024511395.1 Gammaproteobacteria bacterium
ATATGCCCTGGCGAAAGAATACACCCATTACTGCCGGAAGAATACGAATGGGATTGATAAGGTATTTTTCGCAGGTTAGGGTCAGGGACTGGTGGAATGGTAAGTCCCAAAAATTCCAGCCGCCGGATACGGATATTTTAAGGCGATTTGAAGATTTGTTATAAAAACAATTTCAAAACAGCTGGTTATAAACAAATTGTTAAAGAACGTATGAGCGAAACAGGACTCTCAAGGGTGAGCTGTCGCTCTAAACTTTAGATATAATAAGTTAAAACAAAATACGAACCATTCAAGCGATTTTTCAGGTTCAGGACTTTCAGGAACTTTATCATGCTTTTGCATACTTTATACAAAAAAAACAAACTTATTACTGGCCTGCTGCTGAGCCTATTGCTCACTGCCTGTTCTTCATCTGTAACAACGGTCAGCAGCCTGTTAGGTGCCCGTGTCAAGTATGATTATGCCCAGAACTTTAAGGCGATGCAAAAATACAATTTTAACCCCGCCCCGGATACCATTAAAAATAATCCTGATTACCGTTTTATTCAAAGTGTCGGCGCCACACTGGCTATTGAAAATACCATGGCCGCCAAAAAAATCCGCAAGGAACGCCATATCCTGCCCGATTTCTGGGTTAATTATTACTTTGTCGGGGATAAGGGTATTAATATCGGTCAGCTTAATGAACTATACAGCTATAATCTGGGCCTAGTCTGGGATGATAAATACGGAAACGGTGAAGGTATTGCTAATACCAGCCATAAATTTTCTGCCGGTACCTTTATTATTGATCTGGTATCCCCTGAGGGTAACCGCCTAATCTGGCGCGGCTCCGTACCCACCAGTATTGAACGTGACAAGAGCGAAGACAAAAACCGACAATTAATTAACAAGGCTGTAGAGGTTATTCTGGATTCCTTCCCACCGGAAAACTTCTTTAAATCACTAAAAGATGCTGTGCCTGAGTAATTTCTCAGCTTCGTAATAAATATACATATTTGTTATGCCGTTTTTTTAAGTGTCTGAAAACCTTTTATAGACTGAATATCATTCTTTTCAGCTTCTTGAGCCCGATATAAATCATAACGGATTTGCAAATTTAACCAATAGTCAGGCGATCCACCAAAAAACCTGGCCAAACGTAAGGCTGTACTTGGTGTAATGCCCCTTTTTTTATTTACAATTTCATTGACTCTCTGATAGGGAACATGAATTGCATCAGCCAGATCACACTGACTAATTTCCATTGGAACAAGGAATTCCTCTCTGAGCATTTCACCCGGATGAGTGGGTTCTCTATGTGTTGGAATACGCATATCAATACCTCTTAGTGATAATCAGTTATTTCAACATCAAATGGGCCTGATTCACTCCATTTAAAACAAATTCTATACTGATCGTTAATCCTGATACTGCCCCCCCTTTTCTGTCACCTGACAGATTTTCCAGACTATTACCCGGCGGTACTTTTAGTTCATCTAAATTTAAAATAGAATCCAGTTGTTCAAGTTTTCTTGTTACAACTTTCCAGAGTGACTGAGGACAAAGCTTTCTGGCACTTTTTGAACTTTTACCATTAAATATGTCTTCAGTTGCCTGATTTCTGAAAGAAACAATCATATATAACATGATAGCACGGATTCCATGCTACACAATAGTAAATTTCTATTGTGTAATAATACTCAAAATAACCGGGTATTTCTTTTATTAATGCCCAACCAGACGCTGCAAACTTTCTTTCCACAACGATTTGAATATTTTATGGCTGTCCCATAGTGCATAATTTCAATTCACAAGACTCTTTGATAAAACGAGCGAAATCTTTTCCATTCGTATCCAGTACACCCAGTTAAAGGCTCGCATGTGTCAGGTCTATACTGCATCAATATTTAACTTTTCAACCTGTTTTAAATCAACCTTATTTTTTGCATGCCACAAATTATATAAATCCTGCATTGCAAGCCAGCTCTCTAGTGTGCGCCCCAGTGTTTTTGATAAACGTAATGCCATTTCAGGTGAAATATTACTTTCCTTATTTACCAAACGATTAAACGTGGAAGGGGATACTTTTAGTTTTTCTGCAACTGTACGGGCACTTATATTAAAGGGCGTTAAATAGTTCAACCTGAATAATACCGTTTTAAGCCTGACATCAAGCCAGGTTTAAAGCGGCTGATTGTTCTGGTTTGATAAAATATCCCATCAAACCGGAAATAATTTTGAGCCACAAAA
>JANELJ010000098.1 GCA_024511395.1 Gammaproteobacteria bacterium
ATGTCCAGCATGTTTTCAAGGCGCATCCTGAACAGGTCTTCCTGAGGTATTTTTGGCTGTTTCTTTGGCTTCATTCTGGTCTGAAAATTTGCAAGGTAATAAGGCTTATTTTACCAAAAACTTGCAAATTCAACACCCATAATCAAGAAACATTTCTTTATAAATCAATGCTATATGTTTTATTCAGGGTGAACTACTTAAGTGTTGCCGAAAAAGAGGAACTGCAGTTTAAACACAGGCCGGAAAAAACACCTGAACTGTTTGAACACTACCTGCCATACGCCCTGGCTCTGGATGTAGAAACCCAGTGGAGCCGGCGTTTCAGCTGGGTATTCAGCAAACTAGAACAAAGCGATCCACAATACCGTCCACGCTGGTATGACGGTCATTACTGGAATGCCGCTAACCTAGCCGGTTTTTCATCCGCTATGGGAGACAGCCTTGGGTCAGCCATTGCCGCTTCTTCCAGCGGTGGCGGAGGTGGCGGCTGGTGATCAGCTGGAAGAACCGCAGCAGCTTCCACCGCTGCAGCCGCCACCGGAATTAATAATTTTTGCGTTTTTATTAAAGATATATTTAATGGACAGATACAGCAGGATCACAGAAGAAACCTGGTCAATAAAACCGGGAACTTCTTCCTGATCGGTAAGCAGATGGATCTGATTTAAACTGTCTGCAAACAGTGTATCAAATAGATAACCGAAAAGCAGGCTGCCAACCAGAACAGAAAATAGGTAAATAACCAGTGAGGATTTATCCAGGGTTTTATAGACTACACTCATGGTAATGGCATTAGAAGCCGGCCCGGCAGTGAGAAAAATAAAGGCAGCGCCCGGTGAGAAACCGGCACTTAATAAGGACATCCCCAGTGGAATGGACGCGGTAGCACAGACATATAAGGGCAGTGAAATAGCCAGTACCAGTACATAGTTTAGCCACTGATTTGATGATAAATATTCCACCAGATTTTCCGGCATAAAGGTCACAATCAGAGCACCAATAAATACCCCTATCATTAAAGAGCGGGCAAAATCTTTATAAATATCATCAAAAGCATAGCTCAGTATTTTCTGTGTTTTATCAAATACAGGATTGGTATTAACATCTTCTGCTTTAACGACATTAATATTGAGCGGTTTACCAATGACTGACGCACTGGCTATGGAAATATTCTGTACCGGTGCAGCCTGACTGAACATATTACCGGCGGTATTAACGGAAGCTTTGGCATCAGCCGTTTTAGCTTCAGTTTTTTCCTGTTCCTCCTGTGAGGTAAACAGCAGCGTCAGTATGCCTGCCAGCAGGGCAATAATAACTGAGGACAGCAGACGATACAGGGTAAACAGCCAGCCAAATACACCATAGGTAGCCATAATAGAATCGGCACCGGTAATGGGTGTGGCAATAAGAAAGGTCTGGATGGCACTATTAGAGGCCCCGCTTTTTTTCAGCGAAGTCACAAAAGGGATCACACTGCAGGAACACAGCGGCAGAGGTATGCCCAGTACCGCTGCCTTGATATTGGCCATAAAATCATGTCGGCCCAGATGCTTTTTAATAAAAGAATCTGGGATAAATAACTTAAAGATACCGGCAATAATAACGCCGATAAGGATAAATACGGCAATGGAATTGAGCAGCAGCCAGAAATTAGCCAGCAGTTCCAGAATCAGTTCTTTCATACGTTTAAACCAGCATCCTTGTAATATGAAACGCAGCAAATGATAACAGCCAGGCCGTTACCGTAGTAAATATAAACAGATAACCCAGGTATTTCCAGCCGCCGGCTTCACGCATAAAGACCATGGAAGCCGCTAGACAGGGCAGATAAATCATAACAAAGACAATAAAGGAAATACCGGCAGGCAGGGAAATATTTTCCCTGATTTTTTCAATCAGTCCGGTATGCTGTTCTGTTATATCATCACCCAGACCATATAAAACCCCTAGAGTAGCCACAACCACTTCCTTGGCTGCCAGTCCGGTTTCCAGTGCAACCGCCATACGCCAGTCATAGCCCAGAGGGGCAAAGAAAGGTTCAGAAGCATGACCAATCATGCCCAGGTAACTGTTTTCCAGTTTACTCAGGGCCAGCTCATTGGACAGCGCTTTGGCCTGTGCATCATCAGCGGCCTGTTCAATTTTAATCTGGTAGGCCTGTTCAAGCTCCGGCTGTTTGGGGTAATTACTGGCAAACCAGACCAGTACTGAAGCCATCAGGATAAAGGTACCCGCCTTTTTTAAATACATCAGCGCCTGGCCGGATACCGTATGCCAGATAAGTTTAAAAGAAGGCAGACGATATTTCGGCATTTCCATTACAAAGGGTTCATCTTTACCCTTAAAGACAGTCATTTTTAAAATTTTGGCTGCAAGAATACCCAGTAAAGCCCCACTGATATAAATCAGAAACAGGATATTGCCGGCATGATGCTCAGCAAAAAAAGCCCCTACAAACAGCACATAAATCGGCAGCCGGGCACCACAGCTCATAAAACCGATAATAAACAGGGTCAGCAGCCGATCCCGATCATTTTTCAGGGTACGTGAGGCCATATAGGCCGGTACTGAACAGCCGAAACCGGTCACCAAGGGAATAAAGGATTTGCCATGCAGGCCGAATTTATGAAAAAAACCATCCAGCAGAAAGGCCACCCGGCTCATATAACCGGTGGTTTCCAGCAGCGCAATGCCAAAAAACAGAATAATAATATTGGGCAGAAACAGGACCACAGCTCCGACCCCGGCAATAGCCCCGTCCGCAATAACGGAAGCCAGTTCAGTATGCCCCAGGAAATTTTTGGTCCCGTCAATGAGTGCTACAAAAAAAGCATCAATCCAATCCATAGGAATGCTGCCGATATCAAAGGTCAGCTGGAACAGCCCCCACATCATAAACAGAAAAATCGGCAGTCCGACGACCTGGTGCATCAGCAGGGCATCTATTTTATCCGTCAGGCTGAGCCGGTTGTCCTTTTCAAAAACAACGGTTTCAGCCACCGCACCTTTCGCCACAGCATTTTTTTCATCATTAAAAATGTCTTCCAGATCCTTTGTACCATAATGCAGGTACAGGTGCTGGTAGGCTTTGTTGATGATGGGCAATAGTTCAATCCATATCGGCTCTTCATGAAAACGCTGATAGGCCTGCCTGTCTTCACGCAGCAGTTTTATGGCCAGCGCCTTAAGACTTATCTTGCACTGAAACTTTTTTGCCTGCAGGAAATCAACAATATTGGCAATTTCTTCTTCAAACGGTTCACTAAACTGCAGGTGCAGATCAGGCAGTTTAGAATTATAAGTTTCTATAATGGCATCAATCAGTTCATCAATGCCGGTTTTTTTTAAAGCAGAGGTTTTAACACAACGGGCACCAAGAATTTTGCTCAGCTGCTGTTCATTAATATGCACCCCCTCATTAACCGCTTCATCCGTCATATTCAGGGCAATAACTATTTTTTTATTGAGCGCCAGTAGTTCAGTGGTGAGGTAGAGGTTACGTTCAATATTGGTTGAATCCACTACATTTAAAATCAGATCGTATTCATCTTCATCTAGGTATTTTTTAGTGACCCGTTCTTCAATGGTGTAATCAGTGAGGGAATAGGAACCGGGTAAATCGGTAATTTTAAATTCATAATCACCGCGGACAAAACGTACCACTTCTTTCTTGACCGTGACACCACTGAAATTGCCTACTTTCAGTCGGGCATTGCCGATGGAGTTGATTAAAGCACTTTTACCGACATTAGGCTGACCAACCAGAGCCACTTTTATGATTTTTCTGCCTGATTGATGCTTTGCTACGTCATTCATGCTTTAACCTCAATCTTCTCTGCTTCTGCCGATCGCAGGGCAATTCGGGTCTTGTTAATACGCACGCGGATAGTTTTTTTGCCCAGGGAACGTTCTTCTACGGAAATACGGGCACCCTTAACCAGACCAAAGGAATTAAAACGATTTTTTAATTCTCTATTAGCATGGATAGCCGTAATAATTGCTGATTCACCTTTAGAAAGCTTATCCAGCGTCATGAAGAACCTCAGATTTGAAAAAAGGTATTGTAAATGAAATTAATTATCACTTACATGATTATAATCAAGCGCCAATTATATTGTATTTGACAGGAAATATCAGTTTAGTAAATTATAATATGTAAATAAAACTAATTCTTAGTTATAATGTCTAAAAATGTATCTAAAACAATAATAATTCTAAATTGAAGATATGACTTATGCTTATACGAAACGACACCAGAAAAACATCTGAACGACGCAGAGAGGATCGACGTCAGGTGGATTATGAATTTGGTAGTGCGCAATGGATTGAGCATGTCAAAAATCATTATGCTGCCTGGCCTAAAACTGAGCGGCGCCAGCAGAGACGCCGCAGCGGTGAACGCCGACAGTGCCAGCCTGATAATGAATCCTTAAGCGATTATAAAATTATAAAAGCAGTCGTCTGATAGAAGAAGAGATCTTTTTTGATAACTTATTTAAGGCTCAGAACTGATTTAAAGCTCAGGGCTGATTTCCGATAACTGCCCTTCTGCCAGCCTCAGCACCCGATCCATTTTGGAGGCCAGTTGTTCATCATGGGTCACCAGCACCAGGCTGACACCCAGTTGTTCATTTAGCTGGATCAGTAAATCATAAACCTGCCGGGCAGTATAATTATCCAAGTTTCCGGTCGGTTCATCCGCCAGCAGGCATTTGGGTTCCGTAACCAGAGCCCTGGCAATGGCCGCCCGTTGCCGTTCGCCCCCGGATAACTCACCCGGTTTATGTCCCAGACGATGGCTAAGACCAACTTTGTTCAGCAATTCTGTTGCTTTGGCCCTGGCCTTCTGTACCAGTTCACCTCGGATCAGTAAAGGCATGGCAACATTTTCCAGAGCGGTAAATTCTGCCAGCAGATGATGAAACTGATACACAAAGCCCAGTGCCCGGTTTCTCAGCTCACCCAGTTTTTTAGCATTAAGCTGAACAATATCCTGCCCGTCAATCAGTACTGTACCGGACTTAATCCGGTCCAGACCACCAAGCATATACAGCAGAGTACTTTTACCGGAACCTGAAGCTCCAACAATAGCCACCCGCTCACCTTTCTTAATCTGTAAATCCAGGTCGTGGAACACATCCACCCGTACCCCAGCATCATCAAAATACTGGGTCAGTTTTCGGCATTCAATAATATTACTCATAACGCAATGCCTCCGCCGGCTGGGTTCTCGATGCCCGCCAGGCCGGGTAAATAGTGGCCAGCACGGTCAGACTAAAAGAAATAGTGGCAGTGATCATAACATCCGACCATTTCATTTCCGAAGGCAGGTCGCTGATCAGATAAACATCCGGTGCTAGAAATTTTATACCCAGAAAATGCTCCAGTGCCGGCACCAGAGTTTCAATATTCTGGGCGGTTAAAATTCCGGTGGTCACGCCCAATAAGGTACCCACCACACCAATAACCATACCCTGAGAAACAAAAATCCGCATCACCATGCCCGGACTGGCTCCCAGAGTTCTTAGAATCGCAATATCCGCCTGTTTATCATTAACCACAATAACCAGGGTGGATACAATATTAAACGCTGCCACAGCTATGATCAGAGAAAGGATGATCATCATCATGGTTTTTTCTATATTAATGGCACGAAACAGGTTGGCATGATGCTGGGTCCAATCAATAACCCGGTGATAGCCATTCAGTTTCTGTTCTATTTCCCGACTGATCCGCGGAGCCTGATACAGATCATCCAGTTTGAGACGTATGCCCGTTACCTTGCCTTTCATTTTAAACAGGGTCTGAGCATCTTTAAGACGGATAAGCGCCATATTGGAATCGTACTGGTTATGGCCGACTTCAAAAATACCCACTACGGTAAAGCGTTTGATACGCGGCATAATGCCCGCCGGTGTGACATTGGCGGATGGGGTCACCATAGTCACTTTAGAACCCACTACGGCACCGATGGAACGGGTCAGATAACGCCCCAGTATAATTCCGTATTTCTGTTGGCTTAAGGCTTCATAACTGCCTCTGTAAATATGTTTTGAGACATCAGATACCGTTTTTTCTTCTTCGGTATCTATACCCCTGACCAGTGCACCATTGACATTGGAATTATTAGTCAGCATGGCTTCCTTAACAATATAGGGGGCAGATCCCAGTACATGAGGCTGTTTTTCAATGAGTTTGTCCATAGACTGCCAGTTTTCCAGGGTGCCGTTTAAACCGCTGATGGTGGCATGAGAAGCCATACCCAGGATACGGTCACGAATTTCAGCCTGAAAACCGTTCATTACTGATAGTACAGTGATCAGTGCCCAAACACCAATGGCAATACCGATAAAGGAACTGAGAGTAATAAAGGAGATAAACTGATTACGCCGCTTGGCCCGGGTGTATCGAAAGCCAATAAAAAGTGAGAGGGGTTTAAACATTAAATTTTGAGTTCCTTATTTTCGCTCTTGTAATTCCAGCCGCTTCTGCAGAACAATTCCGGTGGGATTCTGGTCTTTATCTTCCAGAAACTTTACGCCGTAAGCCAGTACTTCCACGCCTTTTGCCATGACTTCCTGAAGCGTCTGTGCATACAGGGGATCAATTTCATCAGCCACCCGTACAGTCTGACAATCTTCCCGCTGTACACAGAAAAAGATAATAGCCCTGTGTCCCTGCTGCACCATCCATTCCAGTTCCCGCAAGTGTTTACTTCCCCGGGCCGTTACAGCATCAGGAAAGGCCGCCACGCCGGACTCAAAGCTGGCCGTGACATTTTTTACTTCAATATAACATGGCTGACCACTGTTCTGGGTTACTAATAAATCAATACGGCTTTTTTCCTGACCATAGGGCACTTCTGTCTGGATACTCTGGTAATCGTTTAATTCCTTAATCCAGCCCTGTTCAATAGCCTCTTTAACCAGCGAATTGGCCAGATGGGTATTGATGCCGATTTTCTGTCCTGTTTCGGTTGATGCAATTTCCCAGCTGTAAAGATATTTACGCTTTGGATTGTGGCTGTTACTCAGCCACACGCTGGTTCCGGCAATAGCACAGCCGGCCATGGAACCGGTATTTGCCGTATGCACCGTAAGCACCTGTCCATCATCTAATTCAACATCGGCAAGAAAACGTTTATAACGTTTTATCAGAGTTGCTTTAATCAGAGGTTCTTTAAATTTCACCGGAATTTACTGACCTGCACGCTCATCAGCCAAAAATCCGGCCATGTGTTCTACCACCTGCTGCTGCACCGGAATATCACGGGTATAGGCCAGACGAACATAACGCTCCGGATGGTTAGCACCAAAGTCCAGTCCCGGAGTTATGGCGACACCGCTCTGGTGCAGCAGGTCATGGGCAAACTGCATACTGTCATCGGTCAGAGCAGAACAGTCGCAATAAAAATAATCAGATGCTGATTATCTTCGGCATGCTGTAAGGCCGTATCCGCCTCAGTATCATAGTTCAACCTGAATAATACCGTTTTAAGTCTGACATCAAGCCAGGTTTAAAGCAGCTGATTGCCCCGGTTTGATAAAAGACCCCATCAAACCGGAAATAATTTTGAGCCACAAAAGCCGGAGCTTATTGAGGTTCTTTCTTAAGTTATGTCCAGCGGCTACCA
>JANELJ010000336.1 GCA_024511395.1 Gammaproteobacteria bacterium
TATGTGTTTTGATAACTTAATCAACTCATGGTTTATGTCCAGCATGTTTTCAGGGCGCATCCTGAACAGGTCTTCCTGAGGTATTTTTGGCTGTTTCTTTGGCTTCATTTTGGTCTGGAAACTTGCAAGGTAATAAGGGTTATTTTACCAAAAACCTGCAAATTTAACACCCATAATTCGCCAATATTTCCTTATAAATCAATGTGCTATGATTTATTCAGGTCGAACTATCATAAACCAGCCCATGATAAATCTCATCCACAATCAAATAGCCGCCCCGGGCTTTGACCAGTTTGCTGATCCGCACCATTTCATACGCACTGACCATGGTTCCAGTAGGATTGGCCGGAGAAGCTATTAATACTGCCTTAGTATTTTCAGTTCAGTGCTGTTCAATCAGTTCAGCCGTTAACTGGTAGCCGGTACGCTCATCTACGGCCACCGTCTGAATCTGCCCATCCACAAAACGTACAAAATTCTGGTTACAGGGATAACCGGGATCGGCCGGTATATCTACATTAAAACGCTGTTGATAATAACCGGCAATAGTCTCTCTCAGGGATGCCAGCCCCAGACTGGAGGTATAATGAATATCCCCCTGCCGCTCCAGCTCACGGGCTTCGCCCAGCAAAGCCATAACATGAAACGGCTCAATACCGTCCACACGCGGAGCCAGATCAGGATGCTCAGGATATTTAGCAGGCTGACTCATCCCTGATGTATTTTCCTAGCGCAATCCAGAGTAAAAAAAGGTTCATCACACTGCCCGACAATCACCTTCATAGATTGATCCGGCTCACCAAAATCACTGAGTACCAGCTCCGCACCGGCAAAGTCATGATCGGCTGTATAATTATTAATGGTAATTATGGTTTTTAAGTCCGCTCCCTTAGAAGAGAGTAAGCCATTATAGGAATCCTCAAACGCCAGACACTGCTCATGCGACAGATTCATTTTTTCCATGGCATAAGTATAAATATCCGGAGCCGGTTTCTTGGCAGGCACCACATCCCCGGCAGCAATCACTTCAAACCAGTCAATAGCGTCCGCTCCCAGCATGTGAGTCAGCAAAGAAGTCACATTGGCCGGTGTCGTTGTTGTCGCAATGGCCAGACGCAGTCCTGCCTCACGGGCTTCATTAAACAGGCGCACCACCCCGGTACGCAGAGGCACTGCCCCTTCTTCCATTAACTGCATATAAAAACGGGTCTTGGCGGCATGAAGATCTGCGACAAACTCATCCAGAGGTTTGTTAATGGACGCTGGAATCTCAAAGTCCTCACCCCGTTCATCTTTATAAAAATCACTCAGATAAAACTTGATGCGCTCTTTTCCGCCAGTCACTTCCAGCAGCCGGCCATATAATTCCACACTCCATTTCCAGTCCAGTCCTGCTTCTTCAAAGGCCATATTAAAGGCCACCAGATGACCATCTTTCTCGGTATCGGCCAGCGTACCGTCCACATCAAAAATCAGGGCTTCTAAATTACTCATTCTTCTTTCTTCTCCAGCATCTTCAAAATTTTTTCATTTGGCCTATCTTAAGCAGACTAAGATCTCGGAGTATCAAGAGACATCTGCCCCCTGATACGAAATAACACTATACCACGCACCAAATTTACTTAACTATCGAATTGTAACAGGCCTGAAAACTGTAATAAAACCTATTTTCATTCTAAAATAAAAGATATAGACAACAAATTTCTAACAAGTACTTAAAAAACTAAAGTTTAGAGCGACAGCTCACCCTTGAGAGTCCTGTTTCGCTCATACGTTCTTTAACAATTTGTTTATAACCAGCTGTTTTGAAATTGTTTTTATAACAAATCTTCAAATCGCCTTAAAATATCCGTATCCGGCGGGTGGAATTTTTGGGACTTACCATCCCACCAGTCCCTGACCCTAACCTGCGAAAAATACCTTATCAGTCCCATTCGTATTCTTCCGGCAGTAATGGGTGTATTCTTTCGCCAGGGCGTATTATCAATTAAGCGCAATACCGGGTCCGGACATTTAATAGCCCGCAATTGAGGTATAATATACCCCAGAGCAATAATGTGTACCCATCGATGTAACACCTTCCGGGTTGTCTGCTAGGTCTGTTTCATGCCCCAGTCATTTTTTAACTGATTGAACAAGGGCTCAATCGACCAGCGCTTTTCATAAGCGACAATAATATCCAGACCACTTAACTGCATATCTGTTGACAGTAATAG
>JANELJ010000337.1 GCA_024511395.1 Gammaproteobacteria bacterium
TATTTAAACTAAAACCGGGCAATACTCTCTCAATACGACCTTAATAGCATACTAAATTGCTTTGTTATTATTGTTCTATACTTTTTTCCTGATGGTGTATCGTTATTGTCTTTTTTTTTATTTCGTGTATCTTTGTACTGATGGGGAAATCAGCAATGGAAAAACAATGTTAAAAATCAGTAGTATAATAATCATCTTATCTTTCATCTTGGTAACGAATACTTCAGCCTGGGATCTGGGTAAAGAAGGCAGCTTTCAGTTTGAACAGGTTAATGACAATGTCTATGTTATGCATGGCCCACGGGAAGAACCCAATCCCGATAATCATGGTTTTATGAATAATCCCGGTATTATTGTGGCCGAGCATGGAGTGATTGTGATTGACCCTGGTTCAGCCTATCCAGTGGGTCTGGAAGTGCTGAAGGAAATTGAAAAAATATCCACTAAACTGGTTCTGGCTGTTTTTAATACCCATGTTCACGGCGATCACTGGCTGGCTAATCAGGCGATTAAGGAAAAATACCCACAGGTCAGAATTTACGGCCATCCGGCTATGATTGAACAGGCCAATGGTGACACCGGACTGTACTGGATAGATATGATGGAACGCCTGACAGACGGTAAAACCAGAGGCACCAGAGTCGTGGCGGCTGAAACGGCTGTAACCAATAGTCAGATCATAGAAGTGGACGGGCAGATTTTTAAAATTCATTTATTGGTACCTGCCCATACTAATACCGATATAATGATTGAGCATGTTAATTCAAAAACGCTTTTTACGGGTGATAACAGCTTTAATCAGCGTATGGGGCGCTTTGATGAGACAGCCAGTATGATGGGTAATATTAAGGCACTGGAATATGCCCTAGGTCTGGACATAAAAACCTATGTACCAGGACATGGTCAATCGGGCAGTAGTGATGCTGCGGTAAAGCCCTTTCTTAACTATTTAAAGCGGGTTCAGGAAGTGGTAGAGGCTGGTTTTGAAGAAGAACTGCAGGACTTTGAAATAAAAGACAGGGTAATTGCACAGTTTGAAGATTACAGCTCCTGGGCTGGTTTTGATGTGAATTTCGGTAAACATATCAATAGTATGTATCTGGAAGTAGAAAAAGCATCCTGGTAACAATAAATACAAAAACAAATAAAACTATAAAATTAAACTCAAAAAGGAAATTTTTTTGTTATGACTGATTATAGTAACTACGACAGTGATGTTTTTTACTGTTTGCCGGTAAAGGTCATAAAAAAACAATGGCAACAGGCAACAGGCAACAGGCAACAGGGCATAGGCTGATAAATTAAAGGCCAGTAACTGTGCAGTGACAGTACTGCCAATATTGGCACCCATAATGACACCTACAGACTGGCTTAAGGTCATGGTGCCTGTGGTAATAAAACTGACCACCAGAATAGTGGTCACAGAAGAAGAATTAAGCACTCCGGTTATGGTGCCCATAAAACGATTGGTGGTTAAACGGGAAAGTAAGGTTTTCAGGGTTTCTCCGGCTGCCCAGGTAAACAACAGAATTAAAATTATAAAACCTGTTAATTTACCGGTAAAACTGTGCATAATAAAACCTTTAATTGGGATGAACCTGAATAATAAGTATCTGTTTTGTATTTCCTGTTTATAGATTTCATCAGGTACCAGAAACTTTTTTAATTTCAAAGGGCATCTGGCTCACCAGAAAGAATATTATTATTTTAAGCCGCTAATATAAAGTGAAACGGCCTCTATTTCCATTTCTGTAAGACGGGATGCAATGGAATGCATAATAGCATTGTCACTGGGTGGCGAGCATTGGAATAGTGTATTGAGAAACGGCTAACAGGAAGATTTAAACTTAACTGTCCTACCGCCGGGTAAAAACCGAATTTTTATATAAACCTGACACCGTGCTCCAGAGTAAAAAAATAGCAACTTTATTGATATGTAGCGTTAGAATTCGTTCCATTAACAGCCTGAAAAATCCTCTTCCTCTAAAAAAAGGATGAGTAACTGTACCACCAATAAGTGCGACAGGTATATTAAAAGTATCCGTTCCTATATTTCTTAAACTAACAGCCAGATGAGTCAATACTTCATTGTTATCATTCACTATAATATGACAGTTTTGATGATTGTTTTTATTCATTAACAGCATAAAATCCATTGTATAACTATAATTAGTCCGACCTGAATAAATCATAGCACATTGATTTATAAAGAAAT
>JANELJ010000099.1 GCA_024511395.1 Gammaproteobacteria bacterium
CTGATTTACAGAAAGTACTGTCTAATTTCACCTTGGTACCGCTGGTTATCTGCCAGGCCAGTGATGAACAGGTGGAACCACAGAAAATTCATTATGAACAGGCCTGTGGCCACACCTGCATTGCCGGCTTATTACTGGCGGCTAAAAATCATCATTTAAAGGTTAAAACCTTGGATATTCGTAACTCGGGGGATACAACATGCAGTAAGGATCAGGTTGTGGGGTATGGGAGTTGGGTGTTTGTTTGAGAGAGCGTTCAGCGTTCAGCGTTCAGCGTTCAGCGTTCAGCGTTCAGCGTTCAGCGTTCAGAAAGAGCTTAGATAGAGAGGTGGGTGATGTTAAGTGATGATGATAGGAAGGTTTTGAAGGAGGTAGCTCGAGGTGGTGGATATTGCGCATAATGCTTATTCGGCGGCGTTTTCTGATCCGCGTTTCCCTCCGCTGGGGCCGGCTGAGTATGAACAGCTGGATTAGCATATTTCGGTGCTCAGTGACACCAGCCCGATGCAGTTTGATTCTGAGGCTGATTTACTGCGTCAGATCTGTCCCGGTATTGACGGCCTGATGCTTGAGGACAATGGCTATAGAGGTACGTTTCTGCCCTCGGTCTGGGAGCAGTTACCAGAGCGGGAAGCATTTCTGGCTCATCTTAAGCAGAAGGCCTGCTTACCGGCCAGTTACTGGAGTGATACCTTAAAGGTCAGTCGCTATACGGTGGAAAGTTTTTAGTCCAGCTCCATAACGCCGTCCATTTCCACTCCGGCATTTTTAGGTAAAGAGGCCACACCAATAGCCGCACGGGCTGGATAGGGCTGGCTAAAATAACGTGCCATCACTTCATTAACCAGTGGAAAGTGGTTTAAATCCGTCAGGAAAATATTCAGTTTCACTATGTCTTTTAAGTCACCGCCGGCGGCTTTTGCCACTGCAGTCAGGTTTTCAAAAACCCGTACAATCTGTGCTTCCATATCACCTTCCACCATTTCCATGGATTCCGGTATCAATGGTATCTGCCCGGAGAGGTACACAGTAGTACCGACTTTAACGGCCTGTGAATAGGTACCAATGGCCTGAGGGGCCTGTTCGGTTGCAATAATTTCTTTTGCCAAAGTATTCTCCTTTTTTGAATCTTTAAAACTATAAAAACAATGACCGCCCGCCATCCACGGCAATGGTCTGACCGGAAATATAGTCGGCACTGGCCGCTAGGAACAGCACCGTGCGTGCAATGTCTTCGGCACTGCCCTTACGCTTTAAATAAGTGCGTGACACAATACGCTGTTTGGTGACTTCATCCATTTCCTGAGTCGGCCACATAATAGCACCGGGCGCCACCCCGTTGACCCGGACTTCCGGCCCCAGTTCAAAGGCCAGGGTTTTAACCAGCATACCCAGGCCGGCCTTGGCCATATTGTAAACGCTATGACCCTCCATAGGCCGTTCGGCATGGATGTCCACAATATTGATAATACAGCCCTGCTGCTTTTTCAGGTACAGTGCGGCCGCCTGGGACAGGAAAAACGGTGCTTTCATATTACTGCCCACCAGGTCATCCCAGTGCTGTTCGGTCACCTTGCCTATGGGGGTTGGGTAAAAGCTGGAAGCATTATTCACCAGCACATCCAGTCGTCCCCACTGTTCCAGAGCCTGCTTAATAATCACCGGCAGGCTGTCAATATCCAGTAAGTCCGCCTGGATCAGAATAACCGAGTTTTCCCGAACCGCATTAAGCTCTTCCTGCAGGGCCAGGGCCGGTTGCCTGGAATTGCGGTAATGTATCACCAGATTACCTCCAGCAGCATGTAAAAACCGGGCTGTCATGGCTCCGACTCTTTGTGCCCCGCCGGTGATCAACACAACCTGTCCACTCAGGTCATTTTGCAGCATTTGTTGCGTTATTTGCATTCTGATTAACTCAGTTAATTTTCTAAAAAATTTCTGTCCAATTGGATATTAGCAGATAAGTACCGCATAATATAGCGTATTTAACCTGCCATAAAACCTTAAAATTTATATATTAACTGATTATGCCTACTGAGCCGCCCCGTTCTAGCAAGAAAGCCAGCGACACCTTTCCGCAACCTTCTACTGAAGCTATTGCCCATAGTAATAAAGTAAAGGAACAGATTATTGCGGCCATCGAGTCTGCCGGCGGTAAAATCAGTTTTGCGGATTATATGAACCTGGTCCTGTATGCACCGGGACTGGGCTATTATAGTGCCGGGCTCAAAAAATTTGGCCGCTTGGGTGATTTTATTACGGCCCCGGAGATCTCTCCCCTGTTTTCCCAGTGTCTGGCCATTCAGTGCCATCATATTATGCAACAGAGCGGACTGAATACTCTGCTGGAAGTGGGTGCCGGCTCCGGGATTATGGCTATTGATATTATGCAGGAACTGGAACGGCAGGACAGTCTGCCTGAGCAATATCTGATCCTAGAGCTTAGTGCCAACCTTCGGGATCGTCAACAAAAAGCCATTGAGGATAAAATACCTCACCTGGCTAGTCGTTTTAACTGGCTGGATCAACTGCCTGCCAACCCCTTTAACGGCATTGTTATTGCCAATGAACTGCTTGATGCCTTGCCTGTTCACCTGCTCAGGCTGCCCGGCACACAAAATTTTGAGCGTTTTGTTGCACTGGATAAAAAACAGCAGTTTATCTGGCAGGATCAAAGTATTGAGGAGCCCCGCCTGAATGTTATTGCTAATGAAATCCGGGATATCCACCTGTCCATGCAGGCTCTGAATGATAAACCGGGGCGGGATTATATTACTGAAGTGAATTTACTGGCCATGGACTGGATCAGCAGCATTGCCGATATTATGGAGCAGGGGGCCATATTACTGGTGGACTACGGTTATACGGCCCGGGAATATTATCACCCACAACGCTTTATGGGCACATTAATGTGTCATTATCAGCATCATCGTCATGATAATCCCTTTTATCTCCCGGGCATGCAGGACATTACGGCCCATGTTAATTTCAGTCACATTGCCCATAGTGCCGAAGCTGCTGGTCTGACACTTAGTGGTTTTACTACCCAGGCGCATTTTTTCATGGCCGGCGGCCTGGTGGAACTGACCCGCGATCTGGATCCGGATGATGTCGTACATTTTACCGAAACTGCCCGGCAGATAAAAATGCTGACCCTGCCTGAAGAAATGGGCGAACTGTTTAAAGTCATTTTACTTGCCAAAGGGAAACCGCTATCATTACCGGCATTTCAATTTCAGGATTTCAGTCAGCTGCTGTAAGAATAAGGTAATAAATGGATACTTTTCAGATTGTTGTACTGGCTCTGGTTCAGGGACTGACCGAGTTTTTACCGATTTCCAGTTCAGCTCATCTTATTCTGGTTCCCAAATTGTTCGGCTGGCAGGATCAGGGGCTGGCCATTGATGTGGCCGCTCATTTTGGTACCCTGCTGGCCATTTTATGGTATTTTCGCCAAGATCTGCATCCTCTGTTTTCAGACTGGAACCATTCAATTCGTTTACGTAAAACTACTGGAGACTCGGTACTGGCCTGGGGTGTTCTTATTGGTACCCTACCGGCTGCCATTGCCGGTTATTTTCTGGACGATTATAGTGAACAACTGCGCAACCCCTTAATTATCGCCTCTACCACGCTGATATTTGGTCTACTATTGTGGTATGCCGATGCTTCTGCACCAAGCAAATTACGCCAAATGCAGAAACTGGATGCCGGAGCACAACAGAAAAGTGAACATCAGCTTGACCTGAAAATAATCCTCTTTATTGGTTTTTCTCAGGCCATTGCGCTTATCCCCGGCACGTCCCGTTCCGGTATTACCATTACCGCCGGTTTATTAATGGGCATGAGCCGCAAGGCTACTGCACGTTTTTCGTTTTTATTATCCATTCCCATTATCCTCGCGGCCAGCCTGCTGAAAACTCTGGATTTAAGTGCTTCCCCGGTACATATTGACTGGTTCAATGTGATGTTAGTAACCACCCTGTCAGCAGTCAGCGCTTACCTGTGTATTTATTACTTTATCCGCCTGCTGGACAGTGTCGGCATGATGCCGTTTATTATCTACCGTTTCTTTCTTGGTGCGGTACTGCTCTGGGTCTTTTTATAAAAGCTATGCATTACCGAGGCTTCTGGTTACTGCTGGGCTGGCTATATGTATTACTGCTGTTATACGGCTCTTTAATCCGGGTGCTGGACATTAACACATACATTGATCACACCAATAAGCTCATACATTTTTTATTATATTTTTTACTGGCAGGCTGGTTTGTACAGCTATACAGCCGCCTGTCTCAGCGTATCGTTATTTTAGGCAGTGAAAAATTACTGGGTATAATTATTGAGTTTTTACAGGGGCTGACCACTTACCGAAGTTTTGATATGCTGGATGCCCTGGCAAGCAGTATTAGGGCCATAAGCGCTTTTTTACTGGCAGGTACTTCACTGGCATTACTACTGAAACGTTTTGATAACTGGCTTTATCAGCGGAGAAACAGTTAAAAGAATTGCAACAATACTTCGTTACGGGTTCCCACGCAGAAGCATGAGTGCCTGATAAAACCTGTTGTAACTCTTGTACTTATTATTGTTCCTGTTGCCGTAATTGCCTGACTGCAGCAATACGTTTAAGCCTGAGCTGCTCAGCGATTTCCGGCCCTTTATAACCCTGCTCGACAATCGCTTTTGGACTGACCTGTGCAGCAGCCTGAAAAAAATCTCTGAACAGCCGGGTTTTATCATCCGGCAAATCCTCATAACCGGAACGTCCTCTGGAATCTGCTTCACAGGCCAGTAAAAACTGTTCAAAGCGTTCCGGACGTCGAAAAGCATCCAGTCGAGATAATAAATCCACAATGGTAGAGAGTTTCAGTTCTTCAATGCGGTGGTAATTCAAATGAAACTCAGTCACTAACAGGGCTAGGGCACGAAACTCATTAGGCACTTTTAAACGCTGACAGAGCTGTTCCACCAGCGGTACACCTCTGGCTTCATGGGCAATATGCTTAGGCCATTGTTCCCTGGGCGTTGTGCCCTTGCCCAGATCATGCACCAGCGCAGCAAAACGTACTGTCGCCTTATCAGACAAACACTCTGCCTGTTCCAGTACCATCATGGTATGAATACCGGTATCAATTTCCGGATGCCATTGTTTTGACTGAGGCACACCAAACAGGCGATCCACTTCGGGAAACAATCGGGCCAGGGCACCACACTGGCGCAGCACTTCAAAAAAGATCCTGGGATGATGATCACTGAGGGCTTTTTCCACTTCCTGCCAGACCCGTTCCGCAACCAGTGCCTCCATTTCATCATGTTCCACCAGACACTGCATCATGGCCATGGTTTCATCAGCAATAGTAAAGCTATAATCCGCATAACGGGCCGCAAAACGGGCCACCCGCAATACCCGTAACGGATCTTCCACAAAGGAGGGAGAAACATGGCGTAAAACCCGGTCTTTAATATCCTGCACACCATGATAAGGATCGTATAAATTGCCCTGCTCATCTTCTGCAATAGCATTAATGGTTAAGTCACGGCGGATTAGATCTTCTTCCAGGGTAACCTCTTTATCGGCATGAAAAGCAAAGCCATGGTAGCCTTTGCCGGTTTTACGCTCGGTACGAGCCAGGGCATATTCTTCGTGGGTCTCAGGATGCAGAAAGACCGGAAAATCTTTACCTACGGGCGTAAAGCCACGCTCCAACATCTCATCCACTGAGGCACCCACAACCACATAATCATGATCCACAACTTTACGCTTTAATAGTTTATCCCGGACGGCACCGCCCACTTTATAGATTTGCATTATTTTTTATTCAGGATCCGCTTAATATTGGCTGTGATCCTATGTGAAACTGGCTGGAATTTCTATAAAAGCAGGAATTATTTGGTGAGTTTCACAAAAGCGCAGGCATCCTGCCCGCGCACCCATGGTATGAAGTTCAGGCAATATCATTAAGATCGCACTAACGTCCAGCCTTTCTTCTCAATTCATCCATCTGCCCGGCAAAGTCTCCGCCTGCCAGGTATAAAGGCACAACACTGTCCAGACTGTGCAGTGACAGCTCTAATACTTCCGCAGCCTGGTTATTCTTGCAGATACTGTCCAGTTTCATACTGTTAAAATTATCTCGGGTAATAGGAGAACCGGGGATCAGGTTCATCATGGCCACCAGCGGACTGGAAAAAAAGCGGTTCAGCGGAATGATTATACTTTTACTGCCCGTCTGTTTAGCCGTATATTTTACCAGTTCTTTCAGAGTATAGACTTCCGGGCCGCATAACTCGTAATTTTTACCATAGGTTTCAGACTTATGAATACTGTTTATAAATGCATCGACAACATCTCCGACATAAACCGGTGCAAAACGGGTTGCGGCACTGGTCAGGGGAAATACCGGTAACAGGCTCAACAGGGAGGCAAACATATTAAAAAAGTTATCACCAGGACCGAAAATAACCGAAGGGGCAAAACTGGTGACCTGCAGACCTTCAGTAGTTAGTACCAGTTTCTGTGCTTTTCCCTTGGTACGTAAATACTCACTTGGGCCGTTTTCATCGGCATTCAGGGCACTCATATGCAGCAAGCGGGGTATTTCTACAGAGCGGGCCGCTTCCGCGACTCTTCGCGTCACTTCAACATGCGCTTTTTCAAAAGTATTAACACCCTGCGGATTTAGAATACCGGCCAGGTTTATAACCACATCGTAGCCGTCAAGCTGACGCTCAAGTATTTTTTTACCAAAAAAATCAATGCTGATCAGTTTAACTGACGGCAGGATGAGCAAGTGCCTGTGGCGTTCGGGGTGACGGGTAATTACTTTTACGCTGTGACCCAGTGTCACCAGTTTATTAATCAGATTGGTTCCAACAAACCCCATGCCTCCAATGATACAGATATTCACTGACTTAACCCTCTCCAGTTTTAGCTTCCTGTTAACTTGTTTGTATTTTTAATAATTACAGGAAACTTTTATATAATTATTAGTAGTTGCTTATATTGCAATGCTTTTTTAACAAAAATATCAATCCGTTATTACCCTAAGGGAAGGCTTTTGATTACAATAGCAGTACTTAACAGCTTATCGGATTGCTATGCAAACTATTTCATTCAGCCTTTCCCGCTTCCCTCGAATTGAGTTTGGTGCTGGGAAAATTCAGTTGTTACCGGAAAAAATTGATCTGTCAACACTTTCCCGGACACTTTTTTTAAGCCATTTTCTGTAGTTCTTCGTAATCTTTAGGTGATAAGTAATCATTGGCAGAATGCAGTCTTTCCCTGTTATAAAAGACTTCAATATATTCAAATATCACCTGTTTAGCTTCATCCCTGGTTCTGAATTTCTGATGATGCACCAACTCTGTTTTCAGTGTATGGAAAAAGCTTTCTGATACAGCATTGTCCCGGCAATTACCCTTGCGACTCATGGACTAAATAATGCCATGGTCACCTAATAATTTACGATGACTATCCGAAGCATACTGGCAACCTCTGTCGGTATGCCAGACAAGCCCTTTAGATGGTTTTCGTTTCCATATGGCCATGAACAAAGCATCATTAACCAACTGGGTTTTCATTGTTTTATCCATTGACCAGCCAATAACCATTC
>JANELJ010000100.1 GCA_024511395.1 Gammaproteobacteria bacterium
CGGTTCCTGTTACGGACTATCGGTTAACTGAGGTAATCAATAAATTTTAAATGATTCTCCTTTTTGGGGGAGCTGAAACTCTAAACTTTAGTTAATTTAATTGTTGGCATTATAGGCTGGTCTGGCGAAAATGGAAACTTAAACGAGAACTGGCTTATGAAGAACTTATGGAAGCAATGATACCCAAACTGTTTATCCTTACCGCTGAAGCCAGTATTGTCCTGCTGTTAATTCTGCTGATGGTCTTTATTTTCAGTAGCAAGGCCAGACGCAAGGATGTTAAAGCTGCTAATGAACTGGTCAGAGGCTATGTAAAAAGCAAGGAAGAACGCATTACCGCCATAAAAAACATTCTGTCAAGAATTGGCTTTTTCGGGGGTGCTGATGCCCAGGCAGAAAAACTTTATGATGAGGAAAAAGACCTGATTAAGGAGTTTGTTACCCTTTACCTTAAACATGACACTTATCGCCTGTTGGAATATTCTGAAACCGTTGGCGAAGTAAACAACACATTTCTAAAAGTATCCGGCTCTGCACAGGCAGCAGCACCTGAAGCGGTTAATGATGTTTCTGCCGCCGAAGAAAATACTAACACCACCATTATGGCTCGAGAACAGGCGGAATTAAATGAAGCCCATCTTAATGAACTGTCTGAGCTGCACCTGAAAAACACCGAACTGAATGAACACCTGTTCGAAGCACTGGAAACCGTAACCTCTTTAATGACTGAACACGGTAAAAAAACTGGACAGGAAGTGGAAAGCAATGCCCAAAAAATCCTGAAGGCTATTATTTACCTGCGTGACAACCGACTGGGTAATGAAAAAGGTCCATCCGCCATGGCTCCTTCACCGCAGGATGATCATGACAAGGTGGATACGCCATGGTCCATTGATCTGGCAGAAAAAGATGCTACCCTGGATGACAGTCCTGCTGTCAACCTAGATATCAGTGATGAACTGGATACTGATCTCGATAAAGCAGACTCTCTGGTTAGCCAAGAGCCAGAGGCAAATACAGCAGAACCTGAAATGGAACCGGCAATTGAGGATGAAGCTCCCTGGGCTGCGGCACTGGCTGAACAGGAGCAGGCAGAAAAAAAATAAACCATGCCAAACCCCAACACTACTCCAGCCGGAACACTATACTGGCACGATTATGAAACCTTTGGAACCGATCCGCAGCGGGAACATCCAGCACAGTTTGCCGGTATACGTACCGATGAAGAACTAAATATAATAGGTGAGCCACTGGTTATATACTGCCGGCCGGCTAATGATTTTCTGCCTAATCCCCAGGCCTGCTTGGTCACCGGTATAACACCACAGAATGCCCGCCAGCAGGGACTGATTGAAGCAGAATTTATCCGTCGTATTCAAAAAGAAATGGCGCAGCCCAATACCTGTACCACCGGTTATAACAATATCCGTTTTGATGACGAGTTTACCCGTAATACCCTGTATCGTAATTTCTATGACCCTTATGCCAGAGAATGGCAAAACGGTAATTCACGCTGGGATATTCTGGATTTACTCAGAGTAACCCATGCCCTGCGTCCTGAAGGTATTACCTGGCCCAAACGCGATGACGGACAGACCAGTTTCAGACTGGAAAAACTCACTGAAGCCAACCATATCAGTCACGAATCCGCACACAATGCGCTATCCGATGTGATTGCCACTATTGAAGTGGCCAAACTGGTTAAAAACACTCAGCCAAGGCTGTATCAGTATGTTTATGAGCATCGTTTCAAATACCGTATTCAGGAACTCTTTGACCGTTATAAACAGACACCGCTGATACATATCAGCGGTATGTACTCGGCACAAAAGGGTCATATCGGCATTGTGATCCCGGTAGCCGTTGATGCCCGTAACAAAAATACCGTTATTGTTTATGAACTGCATCATGATCCTAAAGCATTACTCAAAATGGATGCCGAACAGATAAAGTATTTTACCTTTACATCTAAGGATGATCTGGCTGAAGGAGAACAGCGGCTGCCCCTGAAAACCATTCATATCAATAAGTGTCCCGTTGTGGTTCCACTGAACACCCTGACCCCGGAAGCCATTAAACAATGGCAGATTGATTTACCCATATGCAAAAAAAATCTTGAGACTCTGTTAAGCGATCAAAGCCTCTCAGAACGAATACAAAGTGCTTTTCAGACCGAGTATACAGATACATCAAATGATCCGGACTTACAATTGTATTCCGGTGGATTTTTCTCTCCGGCCGATCAGGCACGTATGCAGCAGATCAGACAAAGCAGTATTGAAGAACTGGACAGTCTGCAGTTTAACTTTGACGATCCCCGCTTGGATGAAATGTTTTTTCGTTATCGCTGTCGTAATTATCCAGACACTTTATTATTAAATGAATTACAACGCTGGGATGAATATCGTATCCAGCGCATAACGGCCCCTGAGGGCAGTGCTTCAATAAAGCTGGATCAATATCGGCAGGAACTTGAAGAATTAAAAAAACAGTATGCTGATAATGATAAGGTGATGTCGATCCTTGATCAGCTTCAGCAATATCCGGCTGAAATTGGACTTTAAAAACCCCCTCACCCTAACCCTAACCCTCTCCCAGAGGGAGAGGGAACAAATGGATAAACACAAATATAGCCATGTCTTGCACTGAAAGTTTTAATGTGATTGAAATTGTTTATGCTGACAACTATCTTGTGGTTGTTAATAAACCCACCCTGCTGCTTTCAGTCCCGGGTCGGGGTGAGGATAAACAGGATTGCCTGATCAGCCGTCTGACCGTTAAATTTCCTTCCATTCTAACTGTGCACCGGCTTGACTGGGAAACTTCCGGTCTGACTATGCTGGCTCTGAATAAAGACATTCACCGACAGTTAAGCCGGCAGTTTCAGGAACGGGAAGTAAACAAGGAATACATTGCGGTGGTTTATGGGCATCCCGAGCATGATCAGGGCGAAATTAATCTGCCACTGCGCTGTGACTGGGAGAACCGTCCCCGTCAGATAGTGGACCCTGTTCAGGGAAAAGCCTCTCAAACTTTCTGGCAATGCCTGGAATGTTTATCCGATCGCAGCCGGATTTTATTAAAACCGGTGACTGGACGCTCTCATCAGTTAAGAGTGCATTTACAGCAACTGGGTCACCCGATTCTGGGTGACCCTCTCTATGCTCATCCCCAGGCACTTAATATGGCAGAGCGATTATTATTACATGCTAGCCAACTAGAATTTAAGCACCCTGCAAATGGAGAAATGATTAAGTTCTGTTCACCGGTCCCTTTTTAAATCATTAAGACAGCTCTCTCCTCAATAAAAACCAAGTATTTGTATACAGAATTTTTATAGGGCATTTATTTTAGCTTTGCACCGTTGTAGTTCATAAATGACTAATATAGATTGATCAAACTTCGACCACCTTTTATGGATAAAGTTCATAATCAATAGCTTATTTTCCATCTCACCAGCAAAAAACTAAATGGCATAATTATTGCTAAAACTTGTAGGATAAACGTATTAATTCAATCCCCTTACCACAAGAATGAGGTATTTTTTAAATGAAAATAAACTCCCTGAGGACAATAAGAAAGCTTGCCTTGGGCGCATCTTTCCTGCTATTTGCATTGTCCATTCCCCTGCATGCTCTGGCGGCTAAAACCACAGCCACCGGTACTGCGCCCAAAGAAGAAGATACTTTTAAAATAAACATGGGCCTGAAGCGCCTGAGTAATGAAAGTAAAACCTGTGCATCCTGCCACAAGGAAAAAACTCCAGCTATTTATGGTCAGTGGGGTAATTCCAAGCATTTTGGTGCTAATGTTGGTTGTTATGAATGTCATAAGGCTGAAAAATCCGATAAAGATGCCATTATGCATAAGGATTTTGTTATCTCTCCCCTTGTTTCCCCCAAGGATTGTGGCGAGTGTCACAAGCAGGTAGTTAAAGAATTTGATGCCAGCCATCATGCTTCTGCCGGTAATATCCTCGGTTCTCTGGATAATGTTCTGGCTGAAGTGGTTGAAGGCAGCCCAACCCTAAATGGTACTTCACCAGTTACCACCATTGGTTGTGGCGGTTGTCATGGTACTATTATACGTGTTAATTCAGACGGTACTCTGGATCCATCCAGCTGGCCTAATACCGGTGTTGGCCGTATTAACCCTGACGGTTCCAAAGGTTCCTGCTCTGCCTGTCACCTGCGTCATAACTTTGATTCCGAACAGGCTCGTCATCCGGATAACTGCGGACGTTGTCACCTCGGTCCTGACCACCCACAAAAAGAAATCTATGAAGAATCTGCCCATGGTGTCGCTTTCCGCGCTCATAAAGATAAGATGAACATGGATTCTGCCAAATGGGTTGTAGGTGAAGACTATACTGCTGCACCTACCTGTGCCACCTGTCATATGTCAGCCACACCAGACCTGCCAATCACTCATGATATCGGCGCCCGTATCTCTTGGAACCTGAGAGCACCTATCTCTACCAAGATTGATGCCAAGGCCATCAAGCAGGGCAAGAAGATCAAGCCATGGCTGGAACGTCGTAAGGACATGAAGAACGTCTGTCAAAACTGTCACGCCACCAGCACTGTGGATAACCACTTCCAGCAACTGGATGCATTTGTTGAAAACTATAACAACAAGTTTGCTATTCCAACCCGCAACCTGATCCAGAAGATGCTGCAAACCGGCCTGCTGGACAAGACCAAGTTCAACGAAGAAGTAGAATGGAAATGGTTCCTGTTATGGCATCACGAAGGTCGTCGTGCCCGTCACGGTGCGGCTATGTTTGCACCTGATTATGCACACTGGGAAGGCATGTTTGTAATGGCAGAACGCTTCTATCATGAAATTGTTCCGTCCATTAAGGATCGCATTAAGGAAGCACGAGAAGAAGGTAATATCAAGGGTGCAGATGAAGTTGAAAAACTGCTCAATGAAACTCTTGAGTCACCACTGCATCGCTGGTATCTGGGTAAAAAGCCACCTAAATTCTGGCGTCCCATTGATGACGACAACCATGGTTTTAAAGTCAGCAAAAGCAACCCTACCGGTAAAAAGGTAGATGATAAAGCTAAATAATCCATAACTCCCATCTTATCGGAGTAATCACTCTTCCCTGTAATTCCTGCAGGGAAGAGCTTATTAAAATATCCTGAGGGGTCTTTCAATAAGCTCTTTTTAACTCGCTCTTTTAATTATTAGTTAAAGCAGTAAACATATATCATGCGAATATCAAAATTTTTTCCCGCAATTATCAGTCTGATTGCAATTTTAACCAGTATTAGCAGTCTCCAGGCTAAATCCTTTCCGGATTCCGAATGTACCGAATGTCATAATGAAAAAGGCTTCAGTGTACCTCTGGGAGAGTACGGTGAACTGGGCAAACAAAAACTGTACACCGACTACGATTTTTTTAAGGGCAGTGTACATGGACAACTGCAATGTACCGACTGCCATAATGATATTGAAAAAGTCCCCCATCGTAAGAACGGCCTGGGTTCTGTAGACTGTATCAGCTGCCATGAAAAACTTGACGATGAAGGTTCTCTGGCCGCTAAACGCAGAAATTCCCTGTTTGGCGGTTCACCACCCAGACGTATTGTGGTTTATACCAAGGAATACCAGTTATCCGCTCATAATGATAAAAGCGTTAAAAATAACGCCACCTGTGCTACCTGCCATACTGCTCACTATGTCTATCCTTCCGATGACAAGCGTTCCAGTGTCTATCGTCTGAAGTCACCGGAACTGTGTGGATCCTGTCATGAAAAAGCTCTTAAGGAATATCGTCAGTCCATGCATGGGGCCGCTTTAAAAACCCCATGGAAGGGAGATTCCGCAACCTGTGCAGATTGTCATTCGGCTCACCAGATCAGTGATCTTTCCAAATTACCGGCTCACCGAGTGATTACCGAAGGCTGTGGTGAATGCCATGTTGACGAGCTGGATGGTTATATGTCCAGCCCGCACGGTCAGCTGGCCTGGCATGGCGATAAAAAAGCACCCCGTTGTGTAGACTGTCATGAAGGCCATACTATTACTCATGTTGATGATCCCCGTTCTCCGGTTAACCCGGCCAATAAGGTTAAAACCTGCCAAGAATGCCATAAAAAGGCTAATGAGAATTTTGCCAAATACAACCCGCACGGTACCACTAATAATTTCGAAAAGTATCCTGAATTATGGATCATTGCCAAGGGCATGGCTTTTCTGATTATTCTGGTACTGCTGTTTTTCTACCTGCATTCTGTTTTATGGTTCTGGTGTGAGAAAAAAGAACGCCCGGTTATTTATCAGCGCAGTGATTCACGCAGTTATCCCATTCGTATCAAGCCGGAGAAAAAACACAGCGGTATCTATTTCCAGCGTTTCCCCTGGTACTGGCGTATTAACCACTGGATGCTGAGTCTGTCCCTGATGTTCTTGGTCTTTACCGGTATGGTGGTTATGTATCCTAATACCCACTGGGCCATGACTCTGGTTCCTCTGCTGGGCGGCATGGGTACACTTAATAATCTGCATCACTGGGCCGGTCTGATCTTTATGCTGGCGATATTTGGCCATGCCGGTATTGTGCTGTATAAGATCTTCACCAGTAAGGAAAAGTTTGACTGGTTCGGTCCAAACTCTCTATTACCACGCAAGAAAGACTGGGAAGATATGAAAGGCCAGTTCCGCTGGTATTTCGGCAAAGGACCACAGCCCCGTTTTGACCGCTGGACTTACTGGGAAAAATTTGACTACTGGGCCGTTTACTGGGGTGCCTTTGTTATTGGTACTTCCGGTATTCTGTTATGGTTTGCAGAAGATATCGGCCAGTATATCCCCGGCTGGATCTTTAATGTCGCCACTATTGCCCATGGTCTGGAAGCTTTCCTGGCCGTACTGACCCTGTTTGTGGTGCACTTCTTTAACAACCATTTCAGACCCGCCAAGTTCCCTCTGGATACCGTCATGTTTACCGGTGTCTGGGATCTGGAAGAGCTGAAAGAAGAGCGTCCTGAAGAATATGAACGCCTGAAGACTACCGGTGAGCTGGACAAACTAATTGTTAAAGGCCCATCAAAAAGATGGAATATAGTATCCCATATTCTCGGTTTTACCCTGCTGGGTATTGGCCTGATACTACTGATTATGGTAGTGGACGGGTATATTGATCATGGCCTGTTTTAAATCCTGCCCACGACAATAAGCAATTTATTGCGGGCAGGATGCCCGCACTCCCAGTTGTCTATTAAAGTCTGAAAAATCTTTGCGCGTTCTGCGTACTTTTTTCCCTGACCTGTTCTTCATCCTGACCCATAAATCCCGCCAGACTTTTTATAATATGCGGCAGATACTTTGGTTCATTTCGTTTTCGGCTTTTACGCTGTTTTCTGGTTAGCTGCTTATCTTCAGGAAGAACCAGATCACCGGGAAATAGATAAGGCGCATCTGTTTCCACCATTAGTCGTTGCAGGGGAAGATATTTAGTCTGCCCTGAATAAAACATAGTGCATTGATTTATAAAGAAATATTTCTTGATTATGGGTGTTAAATTTGCAGGTTTTTGGTAAAATAAGCCTTATTACCTTGCAAATTTCCAGA
>JANELJ010000101.1 GCA_024511395.1 Gammaproteobacteria bacterium
TCAGCAGGATGCCTTTTTACCTTTTATTGAAGACGGTACATTTATTTTTGTTGGGGCAACCACTGAAAATCCCTCATTTGAACTGAATAATGCCTTATTATCACGTGCCAGGGTGTACCTGTTAAAAAACCTGAATCAGGAGGAGTTATCGGCACTACTGGAACTGGCATTAAGCGATAAGGAACGTGGTCTGGGTGAACAGTATTTGCAGATCAGTGATGAAGACCAGCTCAATCTGATCAGTGCAGCGGATGGAGACGGCCGAAAACTGCTCAACCTGCTGGAAATTGCAGCGGATCTTGCTGAAGAGGAAAATGGTCAGAAACAGATTACATCTGAAGCCATTGCTCAGGTTATATCAGGGACAACCCGGCGCTTTGATAAGGGCGGCAATCTGTTTTATGAGCAGATTTCAGCCTTTCATAAATCGGTTAGAGGTTCCTCACCGGACGGTGCTTTATACTGGATGTCCCGTATGATTGAAGCCGGCTGTGATCCTTTGTATATTGCCCGCCGACTGCTGGCAATTGCCTCAGAAGACATCGGTAATGCCGATCCCCGTGCCATGCAGGTAGCCTTAAATGCTTGGGATGCCTTTGAACGGCTGGGGCCTGCAGAGGGCAACCGGGCTATTGCCCAAGCCTCAGTTTACTGTGCCCTAGCACCCAAAAGTAATGCTGTATATACCGCCTTTAAAGCCGCCATGGCTAGCGCCCGCGAATCCAGTTCTCTGGAGGTTCCTGAACATTTACGCAATGCACCCACCCAGTTACTCAAATCCATGGGCTATGGAGAGCAATACCGCTATTCCCACAATGAGCCGGAAGCTTATTCCGTCGGACAGACCTATTTACCACCGGAACTGGCTGATATTAAATTTTATTCTCCAGAGCCCAGAGGACTTGAAATAAAACTCGGAGAAAAACTAGAGTATTTACAGACTCTGGATAAACAGTATAAAAATAACGGGCAAGGTTCAGGTTAAAAGGAAACGGGAATTTCTTTATACCGATTTTTGCATTATAATAAATATTACAACAATGCTGTTTTGATATAGGAGTTGTTCTATTATGTATTCTTTAAAATTAAGAAAAATTGGCAGTTCTGTTGGAGTTATCCTTCCAAAAGAGATGCTGGAGAAATTGCATCTTTCTGAAGGTGATCAACTCTTTGCAGATGCAACGCCAGATGGTTTGCAGCTTACTCCTTATGATCCTGATTTTGAGGCTGCTATGCAGGTATTTTCCAGTACCCGTAAAAGATATCGAAACGCGCTTCGTCAGTTAGCTAAATAATGCCTCGCTGGATCCCTAAATCAGCTATCATTGCTATTCATGGTGAATTATTAGTTGAGCATGGTGGATTATCTGGCTCTGTTAATAATGATTTACTTGAATCAACTCTGGCTCGACCCTGGCAAATACAAACCTATGGTGAACCGCCACCTGATATTTTTCAATTAGCTACTTCTTATGGTTTTGGCTTTGCTAAAAATCATTGCTTCAATGACGGTAATAAACGTGTTTCTCTGGTTGCTATTGATGTTTTTCTTGTGCTTAATGGTTATGAGCTGGTTGCAGAAGAAACAGATGCGGTATTTATAATAGAATCTTTAGCTTCCGGAGATGTCAGTGAGGAAGAACTATCTTTATGGATTAAAGACAACTCTCACCCTGTAACCCCCAAAAAAATAGTTGACTCATAGCGGGAATATATATTGGACAATGAATATTCTGATAGCACCGGATTCTTTTAAGGGCAGCCTAAGTGCGGCAGAGTTCTGTAATATTGCAAATCGGGTTTTGCAGAAATATTCAGATTCTGTCACTACCAGCTTAATGCCGCTTGCCGATGGCGGAGAGGGTACTATAGAAGCAGTACAGGCCTGTCTTAAAACCAGAAAAATTTTAATAAAAGTACATAATGCCATTGGCATCCATACCACGGTCAGTTATGCCTTTATAGATAAAGATCAGAGCGATACCCCTTATGGTAAAGCCACTGCCATTATTGAAATGGCTCAGGCTTGCGGTTTACCGGATATTCCTACCCCAAAACGCAACCCCATGAAAACCAGTAGTTTCGGACTGGGTGAACTGATTAAACATGCTCTGGATACCGGCGCACAGCATCTGATCATTGGTCTGGGTGGCAGTGCCATCAATGACGGCGGCACTGGTATGCTGTCAGCTCTGGGTGTTCAGTTCTTTAGTAAAGACGGTCAATCCATTATACCGGCAGGTGCAATGCTGGAACAGATTGATAAAATTGACACTGCCCATCTGGATCCCCGCCTGAAAGACTGCACTATTACGATTGCCAGTGATGTCACCAATCCTTTACTGGGAGAGCAGGGGGCAACCCGGGTTTTTGCACCACAAAAAGGGGCTGATGTTCAAATGGTTGAGGCTCTGGAAAAAGGAATGTTAACCTATGCTTATAAGACTATCCAGACTCTGGGCCTGTCAGATGAGTTATATAATACACCGGGAAGCGGGGCAGCCGGTGGACTGGGTTTTGCTCTGCTGGCCTATTTAAATGCTGAAATACAAAGCGGCTTTGAATTACTGGCCAAACTGTCAGGACTGGATAAACTTCTGGCAAATGCAGATACCCGGCCAGATATGATTATTACCGGAGAAGGTTACTTTGATCAGCAAAGCTTGGGAGGAAAATTAACCGGCTCACTGATTAAACGGGCTGAGCAATATCATATTCCGGTTAAAATCATCTGCGGCGATTACAGCAGGGGAATAGAACAAAACCTGAATTCTAGTATTCAGTTAATCAGCCTGAAGGATGAGGGCATACTCCTTGAACAGGCCATTGCAAACAGCACACAACTACTGGAACAGAAACTTTCTGAACTAATCAGGCTAATACACGCGGGCTAAATGTTTTGTAACTACTCAGCGTATTCATCTTTTGCACCGCTCTTGTAGATAAGAGATGCGTTATTTTCGTACTCAAATGGTCGCGTATTGATATACGCTCACATTTTCCGTGCGCCTCTTGAGGTAGCGGAGCTATTGTGCCTTGAACTGGCACAAAATCTAAACACGCTGAGCAGTTACAATGTTTTTAATGAAAATTCCGCCAAAGAAGCATAAAATACCCCTTTTTCTTATGTATTGATTCCAGAGGAAGTATTTTGGTTGAAATAGGGGTAATTGCAGCGGGTGGAGCACTGGGCGCAGTGATGCGTTTCTGGGTGTCCTCAGCGGTATATGCCTGGCTGGGACGGGGCTTTCCATGGGGAACGCTGAGTGTCAACCTGTTAGGCTCCTTTATTATCGGGCTGGCTTTTGTCATGCTGACGGAGCGTCTGATGGTTGGTTCTGAAATCCGTGCCTTTATTATGATCGGCTTTCTTGGCGCATTCACCACCTTTTCTTCTTTTTCTCTGGAAACCCTGGCCCTGATGCAGGAAGGGCTGCTCCTTAAAGCGGCCATGAATATACTGATCAGTGTGGTTTTATGCATTATTGCTACCTGGTCAGGTATGCTGCTGGCACGTTTACTTTAGCATAGGTTTGTAAGTAAATATGGCAAAAAAAATCAATAAACAGGCAGTAACACTGGTGCGGGTCTATACAGATGACAGTAACGGTCATATCAGTAAAACCCTGGAGCAGTTACATGACAGAGGTGATGTTATCGGCACCACCATCTTTCGTGGTGTGGCTGGGTTTGGTGATCAGGGGCATATACATCAGAGCACTCTGCTGGATATTTCCGGCCATCTGCCGGTGGTTATTGAGTTCTATCACCGCAGTGACAAGGCTGAAGAGCTGATTAACTTTATTCATGAGCAAATAGAAAATGCTCATATTATCTACTGGGATGTAAACCTTTCTTTTGAGCATCGGGATTAACTTTTTACTATTTAAACATTAGACCGAGAACAGAACACTATGCTGGACCCCAAACTTTTACGTACTCACCTGCAGGACGTCGCCGCCCAGTTAGCCCGTCGTGGCTTTCAACTGGATACCGATAAACTGGCGGATTTGGAAGCACAACGCAAAATCATACAGGTAAAAACCCAGGAACTGCAGGCTGAACGTAAGGCTAAATCCAAAGAAATCGGAATGGCCAAGAAAAACGGCGAAGATATCAGTGAAATTCTGGCAGCCGTGGCCCAAACCGGAGAACAGCTTAAGGCAATGGAGCAGCAGCTCAAACAGCTGCAGGATGAAACCAATGATATCTTAATGCGTATTCCCAATGTTCCTCATGAAACTACGCCCGACGGCAAGGATGAAAATGACAATGTTGAACTGCGTAGCTGGGGTGAAATCCCGCAGTTTGATTTTGAAATTAAGGATCATGTGGATCTGGGGGCCGCACTGGGCACGGGCTGGAATGGCAAGGGCGGTCTGATGGATTTTGAAACGGCGGCCAAATTATCCGGCTCCCGTTTCAGTACTTTAAAAGGGCCGCTAGCACGGATGCACAGAGCACTCATCCAGTTAATGCTGGATACTCATACTGAACAGCATGGTTATAGTGAAACTTATGTTCCTTACCTGGTGCGTCCCGATGCGCTCAGGGGTACCGGCCAGCTGCCCAAGTTTAAGGAAGATCTTTTTGCCGTGGACGGGGATGAGGAAACCCTGGCTGCCGATAAACAATTGCATCTTATTCCGACCGCCGAAGTCCCAGTGACCAATATGGTGCGTGAATCCATTCTGGAAGAATCTGAACTGCCTTTACGTCTGACGGCACATACCCCCTGTTTTCGTTCCGAAGCCGGTGCTTATGGCAAGGATGTACGCGGCTTGATCCGTCAGCACCAGTTTGAGAAAGTGGAAATGGTACAGATTGTTAAACCGGAAGACTCCATGCAGGCACTGGAAGAATTGCTCGGTCATGCCGAAGTGATTTTACAGAAACTGAAACTGCCCTACCGTGTAGTGGCTTTATGTGCCGGCGATATTGGTTTTTCCGCGACTAAAACCTATGATCTGGAAGTCTGGGTTCCGGCCCAGGAAATGTATCGGGAAATATCTTCCTGCAGTAACTTTGGTGATTTTCAGGCCCGGCGGATGCTGGCCCGCTGGCGTAATAAAGCCAACGGTAAACCAGAGATAGTGCATACCATTAACGGTTCCGGTCTTGCTGTGGGCCGTACCCTAGTGGCCATTATGGAAAACTATCAGCAGGCAGATGGTTCCATTAAAGTCCCCGAAGTGCTTATCCCTTATATGGGCGGTGTGGATGTTATCTGCTAAGCACCTGCTGATAAACAGCCCGAATTCGTGATCCCTAAAATTATTCCCCGAAATGCGCCAGTGGATGTCGCTGAACTGATCCAGCGGCTTTCCCTGTCTCCGGTACAGGCCCGTATTGTGGCCAACCGTATGGATGGTCTGCAGTGGCAAGTGGATGAACTGGTTAAAGCGTCCCTGCAGCATATTGCACTGCCGCATCTGCTCAGTGACAGCGACATTGCCGTTGAGCGTATAGCCCTAGCCATAAAAGATGAAGAACGTATCGGTCTGCTTACCGATTATGACGTTGACGGCATTACTTCTCATGCCATTTTATTTTTTTCTCTGAAAGATTATTTTAATGTGCCTGAACAGCGTATTCAGCATCTTATCGGTCATCGCATTGATGACGGTTACGGCATCAGTCAGGGGCTGACGGATCGTATTCTGGCATTGGACAATCCGCCGCAGCTTATTATTACCGCAGACTGCGGTTCTTCTGATGAAGCACAGATTGTTCAGCTGACAGACCAAGGTATTGATGTAATAGTTACCGATCACCACGCCATACCCCAGGAAGGTATTCCGGCTTCTGCTCTGGCAACCATTAACCCGACCCGTGAGGATTGTGCTTATCCTGACAGTACCATTGCCGGGTGCATGGTGAGCTGGCTGCTAATGAGTTATCTGCGTGCCAGACTGATTGAGGACGGAGAACTGGACGTGTCTGCGCCCAAATTATCCGCTCTGCTGGACTTTGTCAGCCTGGGTACCGTGGCCGATGCGGTATCGCTGTCCAGTCCTGTCAACCGTGCCGTGGTAAAAGCGGGTCTGCAAATTATGAACAAGCTGCAGCGTCCCAGCTGGCAGGCTATGCAGCGCTTGCTGGATCGAGAGTTTCAGCCTTTTACTGCTGAAGACCTGGGCTTTCAGATTGGTCCCAGAATTAATGCCCGCAGCCGAATGTCCGATCCCTATATGGCCCTGCATTATCTGTGTGCCGCTTCACTTCCCGAAGCCCTGAACAAACTTTCTGAACTGGATAAGGATAACCAGGATCGCAAGGAAACGGAAAAACAGATGCTGGATATTGCCTTTGAATTGGCAAGAAAACAGCTTAAAAAACAGGTCTGGTCACTGGTCATCTATCATCCTGATTTCCATGCCGGTGTACAGGGTATTGTTGCTTCCCGTCTAATGGAAAAATTCGGCCGGCCTGTTATTGTCCTGAGCCCAGCCAGTGACCCGGATATCTTAACCGGTTCGGCCCGTACCATTCCCGCTATCCATATTCGTGAGGCTATAGAAACCGTCAGCAATCAGGATGAAAATCTGGTGCTGGGCTTTGGCGGGCATAAGGGTGCTGCCGGTCTAAAAATACCTGGAGACAGTCTTGAGTGCTTTAGTGAGTTGTTTGATAAAGCCATAGCTGAGCAGGTAAAAGCCTCTGTTCTGGATGAAAATGATGCACTGAGGCCGGTTATTTTAACCGATGGAATACTGGCTGAATCAGAAATCAGTTTTGAAACCATTGCTGAACTTAAAGGCCTTGAACCTTATGGTAGAGAATTTGAAATGCCGGTATTTGAGGGTGATTTTATGGTGCAGAGTATCCGGGCAATTGGTTCAGAGGGTATTCATCTGATGCTGCAGCTGACAACAGAGTCCGGCAGTTTTCGGGCCGTCTGGTTTCGGGCTCTGGAAAATAAAAGCGATTCTTTTCACTTTAAAGAGGGGGATGAAATACATGCGGTTTATCAGTTAAAGGAAAACTACTACCGGGGTAATTTTTCTGTACAACTGCACCTGATTTATGCACAAAAAATTCCATTTATTACTTAAAAAAATGGAAATGTACTATAATTTACTCATTAAATGTGAGATTGTTGTGGTCTAATAGAACTGGACACTTTAATAAGAGATAATAACAATCAATTATTGAGGTGTCAGAATGGGACAGAAGCGAACATACAAACAATATTCTAAAGAATATAAAGAAGAAGTGGTAGCACTGGTTCCTGAACAGGGTTATTTAGTGCCAGAAACGGCTAAATCACTGGGTATAGCCAGCAATATACTGTCTCGCTGGAAGAGTAAAACAGGATCTTAACCTGAAGGCAAGTCGTTGTCAGTTGATGGACGTGAAGAGCTGAAGCGCTTACGTAAAGAAGTTAAAAATTTACGTATGGAGAAAGAGATTTTAAAAAAGGCCAGTGCCTTCTTTGCGAAAGAAATGAAGTAAAATTTGATTTCATAAGAGACGAATCATCACATTATCCGGTAACTGTTTTATGCCAGGTAATGCGGGTCAGCACATCAGCTTACTATGCCTGGATGAAACGACC
>JANELJ010000009.1 GCA_024511395.1 Gammaproteobacteria bacterium
AGGCGATTTGAAGATTTGTTATAAAAACAATTTCAAAACAGCTGGTTATAAACAAATTGTTAAAGAACGTATGAGCGAAACAGGACTCTCAAGGGTGAGCTGTCGCTCTAAACTTTAGTTACTATAAAAGTAATAGTAATAGTAAAAATAAATTATATAGGATTAATGCGAACAGGATAAGAAAAAAATGGCGGAACGGACGGGACTCGAACCCGCGACCCCCTGCGTGACAGGCAGGTATTCTAACCAGCTGAACTACCGCTCCGAAGTGGTGCGTATTATAAGATACTGAAAAAAAAATACTAGCCCTTTTTTTAAACTTTTTTAAAAAAATTAAAATAATTTAAACTTTTTACTCACTATAGCGGATAATGGTATCCTTTCCTTTTGCGTTATTTATGCAGGTTCTCTTATATGACCGACATTATAGTTTCACAACTGTGGATATATCCCATTAAATCTCTGAAAGGTATTTCAGTAGATAAGGCTCAGCTGGAAAAAAGAGGTTTACGTTATGATCGCCGCTGGATGCTGGTGGATGATAATAACCGTTTTATCAGTCAGCGTCTTTACCCCAGGCTGGCTTTGATAAAGCAGGAACTGTCCGATTTCGGGATCTCTGTGCGGGCACCGGATATGCCGGTGTTAATTATTCCTTATCCTGATGCTCAGATAGAGATGTATGAAGAAGTCGAAGTAATTTGCTGGGATGACCATATTAAGGTCCAGCATATTAATACCGCTATAGATAACTGGTTCAGCGAATTTCTGGATGCTGACTGTCAACTGGTGTTTATGCCGGAAGACAGTGAGCGTCTGGTGGATACGGACTTTGCTAAAAACCATGAGATCACCAGCTTTTCTGATGGTTTTCCAAACCTGATTATCTGTGAAGAATCCCTGCAGGATCTGAATTCACGGGTGGATATTGAACTGACCATTAATCGTTTTCGTCCCAATATTGTTATTAAGGGCTGTGAACCCTATGGTGAAGATAGGCTTGGGCATTTTCAGATTAATGGTATTGATTTTTATGCGGTTAAACCCTGTTCACGATGTGTTGTGACCACTGTTAATCCTGAAACGGGGGTAAAAGAAAGCAAGGAACCCCTGGCTACTTTGGCAAAATTTCGTAAAAAAGATCGGAAAGTCTATTTTGGTCAGAACCTGTTACATAAGCTGGATTTAATGGTGGATAACACACTTACTGTGGGTGACAGGCTTAAAATTTTAGAGCCTTCAGCACCGCTTGAATTCGATTAAATCTAATATTTCGCCATGGATTTTGTTATCCACAATTCCTGTGGATAACTTTGTGGATAAACTTGGGGTAACCGCTGTAAAGACTTGAAACAATCACTTTTGTGACAATTTGATTACAAATTATTCATTCCCGGAATATAAAAATAATCATTGTAAAAACAATGTGTTATAAAAAACAGGGTGTAAAGGTATTGACAGCAATTGTATTCAAGTGAATGCTAATGCAGTTTTTACTGGCCGTGGCATGAATTGTGTAAAACTTTCTTAAATAGAGCCAGAGTAAAGGTAGAAAATTAGTAAAAGTTAATGTTTGAAACAGTAAAATAAAACAGAGACTTGGCTCATTTTGTTAGAGAAGAAATAGCAATTGATTGGCTAAGTGTGAAACGCCTTCTGCCTGGGGATATGCCCAAAGGGCAGAGGCTTAGGGAATTATCAGGGCAAACGAGTATATTAATGACAAACGATCCACAAACAAACCAGTCACAGGACCTGTCTGTTAATCAGCTAAGTTGTGAACGAGGCTATCGTGAACTGTTTACCGACCTGAATTTCAGCCTGTCGCCTGGAGAAATACTGCATATAAAAGGTGAAAACGGTACCGGTAAAACCAGTTTGCTTAGAATTATTGCCGGGCTGGCCTTACCTGTTATCGGTGAGCTCCGCTTTAATGGATATAGCTGTCGCAAGTACCGCAGTGAATACAATGAACAGCTGGCTTTTATGGGGCATAAACTGGGTATTAAACTGGAATTAACCCCGGTGGAAAATATTCGCAGTCACTGCGATCTGGGTAAAAGCTGCACTCGGCAGCAGATTATGGATACCCTGGAAAAAGTCGGCCTGTATGGTTTTGAAGAGATGTATTGCAACCAGCTCTCTGCCGGTCAGAAACGTCGTGTTGCCCTAGCTCAGATCCTGCTTTCCCAGACCCGGCTATGGATCCTTGATGAACCATTCACCTCGCTGGATGTCATAGGTGTGGAGCTGTTTTTAAAAATTATCCGGGAACATGTCTGTCAGGGAGGAATGGTATTGCTGACAACCCATCAGGAAGTAACGTTAAAGGATTGCACCCTAAAATACCTGCAATTACCCGATGGAATGCTAAGTGAGCCAGAGTAAGTCAATAATAATACTTTGATGTAGCTGACTAAGCATGTAAAATACCCCTTCGATTAAAAGTCCCTTATATTTAATAGCCTTACAAAAAATATGACTTTGTAAACGACGTTAAAGATTCCTGATTGAGGGATTTGAAAATACACAAACAAAAAGTATAGAAGCCGTATTAGGAACCAATTTGTATAACGCTTTTTTCAATTTATTAAAACGTGATTTACGACTGGCATTCAGGCATAAGAGTGAGATCCTTAATCCGCTATTTTTCTTTGTTATAGTGGTCACACTTTTCCCCCTGGGGGTCAGCCCTGAAAAACAGGTACTGGCAGAAATCGGTCCCGGCATTATCTGGGTTGCGGCTCTGCTGGCTTCCATGCTGTCGCTGGATTCCCTGTTTCGTTCTGATTTTGAAGACGGCACCTTGGAACTCATGCTGCTCAGTGAATATCCCCTGCCCATACTGATCCTGGCAAAAATTGTCGCTCACTGGCTGATCACCGGTTTTCCCATAATTATTTTTTCACCCTTATTAGGTACTGTGATGTTTCTCAGTAACGAGGCCATAGAAACCCTGATGATAACCCTGCTGCTGGGGACCCCGATTCTCAGTCTTATAGGTGCTATCGGTATGGCTCTGGTGGTGGCACTAAAACGGGGCGGTATGTTACTGTCCTTACTGGTACTGCCGTTATATATCCCTGTATTAATATTTTCTTCTAATGCTGTAGGCAGCAGTATGGCCGGCCTGTCCATTAGCGGCCAGCTCTACTTTCTCGCTGCATTTTTAATTTTCTGTCTCACGCTGGCACCCATTGCCACCTCTGCTGCTTTAAGGGTAAGTCTCGAATGATGAAAGCCATAATGAAGTTTATCTACCAGTTTGCTTCACCCAAGCATTTTTATCGACTTTCGGGAAAAATTATCCCCTGGTTTGCCTGGCTGGCCGCTATCCTGCTTATTGCCGGGAGTATAGACGGTCTGTTTATTGCGCCGGTTGATTACCAGCAGGGTGACAGCTACCGCATTATCTTTATTCATGTCCCGGCCGCCTGGATGTCCATGTTTATCTATATGGTTATGGCCATATCCGGTGCCATTGCCCTGATCTGGAAAATAAAACTGGCTGATGTCATCGCTAGCAGCAGTGCGCCTATTGGTGCGGCTTTTACCTTTCTAGCACTGGTCACTGGCTCCATCTGGGGCAAGCCCATGTGGGGAGCCTGGTGGGTCTGGGATGCCCGGCTGACTTCAGAACTGATATTACTGTTCCTTTATTTAGGTTATATGGCTCTGGAATCTGCTATAGAAGATCCCCGCGCCGCCGCCAGAGCCTGTGCTATTCTGGCTATTGTGGGTGTGATAAATATCCCGATTATCCATTATTCCGTAGAATGGTGGAATACCCTGCATCAGGGGGCTACAGTAACCAAGCTGGATAAACCCTCAATTCATATCTCCATGTTAATCCCGTTATTATTAATGGCGTTAGGATTTAAACTTTATTACGGTGCTGTGGTCTTAATGAGAGCCCGTAATAAAGTGCTGGTAACAGAGCAGAATAACCGCTGGGTAAAAGAAATAATAGGATAACAAAATTAGACACCTATAGAATGTAGTCTGCTAGGGAGCCTTTGTGGGGTTTCGGCAGCAGGGACAATAAATTGCTCCTGCATTTATTGCATTTCCGCCATCCGTGGCGGTCACGCTGCCGAAAAGACTCCATGGATGGATTTACGGCGTCCCCACAAAAGCCCCTCGGTAGACGGAATGGTAAATTTTGTAATTACTAATATTTTAACCAAGAATGTCAGTATTTTTAAAGAGTAAAAAATCATGATGGAAATGCTTCAAATGGGAAAATACGGTGCCTATGTCTGGTCTTCCTACGGCCTGGCACTGATTGTTATGGGCTATGTTGCTTTTAAGCCCCTGCTGGATAAAAAAACCATATTTAAGGAACTGTCCATGAAGTACCGTCGTGAATCCCAATCCAATAACAAACAGGAACAGGCATGAACCCGAAACGTAAAAACCGTCTGATACTGGTACTGCTGATCCTGGTCGGAGTCGGTGCAGCCGTCACCCTGGGGCTAAAAGCACTGGATCAGAACTTACTATACTTTTTCAGTCCGACCCAGGTAAAAGCCGGTGAAGCACCCATTGACCATTCTTTCCGTCTTGGCGGCCTGGTTTCAAACGGCAGTGTGCAGCGGGAAAAAGACGGTCTGACCATTCACTTTGATATTACTGACGGGGCAGAAACTATTGCCGTAACCTATACTGGTATTCTGCCCGATCTGTTTCGTGAAGGGCAGGGTATTGTGGCCACCGGAAAAATAGATGGCTCCAGAAAAGACGGCAAAACCCATTTTATCGCTGAAGAAGTACTGGCCAAACACGACGAAAACTATATGCCGCCTCAGTTGCAAGAAGCGCTGGACAAGGCTTATGAAGATGGTAAGAAAAAATTGGCTGACAACGCTGTTAAAACTGCCGAAAAAGCTGCTGCACAGGGAGATAATGCACAATGATACCTGAAATCGGTAACTTCTCCCTGATTATTGCCCTGGCCGTGGCTCTGTTTCTGGCTACTGTGCCGTTATATGGTGCTCAGAAAAATAACCTGCAGCTCATGCAGTTTTCCCGTTATGCCGTGGTGGCTCAGTTCTTCTTTGTTCTGGTGTCTTTTCTAGCGCTGGTTTATTCGTTTGCCATTGATGACTTTTCCGTCCGCTATATTGCCACCAATTCTAATTCCGCATTGCCGATGATTTATAAAATTTCAGCGGTCTGGGGCGATCATGAAGGTTCCTTCCTGTTATGGCTGTTAATATTATCTATCTGGTCCATGGCGGTTGCCTATTTCAGTAAGAGCCTGCCTATTAGCATGACCTCCCGAGTGCTGGCGGTTATGGGGATGCTCAGTATTGGTTTCCTGTTATTTATTATCTTTACCTCTAACCCCTTTGAACGCCTGTTTCCGGCACCCATGGACGGCCGGGATCTGAACCCCTTATTACAGGACCCCGGTCTGGCTATCCATCCGCCTATGCTCTATATGGGTTATGTGGGTTTTTCTGTGGTATTCAGTATTACCATTGCCGGGCTGATTTCCGGACAACTGGATTCTGCTTGGGCTCGCTGGTCCCGTCCCTGGACAGTCATTGCCTGGGTATTCCTGACACTGGGTATAGCACTGGGTAGCTGGTGGGCATACTATGAACTGGGATGGGGCGGCTGGTGGTTCTGGGATCCGGTGGAAAACGCCTCCTTTATGCCCTGGTTAATCGGTACAGCCCTGCTGCATTCACTCATTGTGACGGAAAAGCGTGGCGCCTTTAAAAGCTGGACGGTATTACTGTCCCTGATGGCTTTTTCTCTGAGTCTGCTGGGAACCTTCTTGGTGCGTTCCGGGGTACTGGTGTCCGTACATTCTTTTGCCTCAGATCCTACCCGCGGTTCCTTTATCCTGGCCTTCCTGGTGCTGGTGATTGGCGGTTCTCTAATGCTGTATGCGATTCGCGGTTCATCCATGAGCGGGGGCGGTCATTTTAATCTGTTCTCCAAGGACACCTTTATGCTGCTGGGTAATATCCTGCTGTCAGTGGCCTGTGCCATGGTGTTATTAGGCACCTTATACCCCTTACTGGATCAGATGATTGACTTGGGCAAACTGTCCGTCGGTGAACCCTATTTTAATGCGGTGTTTGTGCCTATTATGCTGCCGGCACTGGTGATTATGTCCATGGCTCCCCTAATGCGCTGGAAAAGTGATCGCTTTGATCGGGTCTTTAAACAGATGCTGATCCCTCTGGCTGTAGCCCTGTCTGTGGGTATTGCGCTGTTTTTTATTGAAAAAGGTTCGGTCATGATATCCGTCAGCGTTGGTCTTGCGGCACTGATTGTTTCCAGTGTGGTTATGAGTTTTATTAACCGGGTTAAAAGTAAAAGTGTGGGTTCAACCCTGAAGAAAATTCCCCTGTCATTTTACGGTATGAACCTAGCTCATATTGGTGTGGCTGTGTTTATTGTGGGGGTAACCTTTACTGAGTCCATGAGTCTGCAGAAAGATCTTCGTATGGAGCAGGGCGATACTATCAGCTTGGGCGGTTATGCATTTACTTTTGAAGGTGCCAGTAGTCACCAGGGGCCTAACTATATAGCCTATGAAGGTGCTGTCAGTATTATAGATCCGGATGGTGAATCTATTGCTGTTCTGACCCCACAGAAACGGGTTTATCAGGTGCGCGGCATGCCTATGACTGAAGCCGGCATTGATGCCGGACTGTTCAGAGATCTTTTTGTAGCCCTGGCTGAACAACTGGAAAATGGTGCCTGGAGTTTAAGAATTTACTACAAGCCCTTTATTCGCTGGATCTGGCTGGGCTGTATTTTAATGGCTTTAGGCGGTTTTATTGCCGTTATGGATAAACGTTATCGTCTGAGGGTTGCAAAATGAAAAAGCAGTTTATGACCCCCCTGATTGTTTTCGGCCTGTTGGTGGTGCTACTGGTGGTTGGTCTTATAAAAGCCAAATATGTACGTGATGTACCGTCACCTTTAATTGGTAAACCAACGCCGGTGTTTAATTTACCGATAGTAGAAGATCTGCAGAAGAACTTTAATAGTGAAGAATTAAAAGGTCAGGTATCACTGGTTAATATCTGGGCATCCTGGTGTGTATCCTGTCGGGCTGAACATCAGGTATTAAACTATGCTGCTCAGAAAAAAGGCCTGAAAATTTATGGTATCAACTATAAGGACGATCTGGTGGATGCCCGTCAATGGCTGGCTTCCCGAGGCAACCCCTATGTAAAAAGTGCCTTTGATAAAGAGGGGCTGCTGGGTATAGACTGGGGCGTTTACGGTGTACCGGAAACCTTTATCATCGATCAGCAGGGACATATCCGCTACAAACATACCGGCCCGGTATCGGCTGGTGACCTGGAAAACATTATTATCCCCTGTGTTGAAAGTCTCAAATCAGGAAAGGAAGTACATTGTGAAAAACCATAAACACTTTTTGCTGTTGCTGCTTTTCTGTCTGCTGCCGGTACTGGCTATAGCGGGTCCTAAGGGTGCACCTAAACCCCCGATTGTATTTGATGATCCACAGGTGGAACAGGACTACCAGGAATTGGCAGAAGAACTACGCTGTCTGGTGTGTCAGAACCAGAACCTGATTGACTCCAATGCCGATCTGGCCGATGACCTGCGCCGGGAAGTGGCCAAAATGCTCAAGCAGGGTAAGAACAAGGAACAGGTTACAGAATTTATGGTGAATCGCTACGGTGATTTTGTACTGTACAATCCGCCGGTAAAATCCACCACTTGGTTATTGTGGGGCGGCCCCTTTGTGCTGATGTTTGTGGGGGTCTTTGTATTACTGAAAAAAATCAGAGCCAATAAACGGGAAAGTCAGACAGACAGTGCTGATTTATCCGATAAAGAAAAACAGAAACTGCAGGATATCTTAAAAAACCAGTGAGTTTTAATCACGGTCAAATATGTTCAGTAGTTACAATTAAATATTAATTTAAGGTAAAAACAACTATGTGGATTTTATGGACGGTTTGCGCAGTACTGCTGGTAATTGCTGTGGTGATCCTGAGCAGACCCCTGTTCCGGAAATATTCAGAAGCCGAACTGGCTCAGAAGCAGGAGCTGGCTAATCGACGTAAAAAGCTTAATATTGAACTGTATGAGCAGAAAAAAGCCCAGATTGAGCAGGATTTTGCTAATGGTCTGCTGGATGAAGAGGCCCGAATTGAAGCACGAAACGAGGTGGAGCATAGTCTTCTGCATGATACCTCTGTGGCTCATGATACTGAGCTGGTGCAGATTGACAATGGCATGGCCAGAAAGCTGGTCCTGAGTTTTCTGTTTTTTATCCCGATTTTTTCCATAGTGACCTACGCATTTATCAAGCCTGATAACTTGGAAACCATTGTTATGAATCAGGCTTCAGCCAGTATGCCCGGCGGCCAGAAAAAAGTCCCGGATATTGGGGCTATGGTGGCTTCTCTGGAAAATAAAATGAAGGAGAATCCAGATAATATTCAGGGCTGGACTATGCTGGGTCGCTCCTATGTGGTTATGAAACGCTACCCTGAAGCCGTTAACGCCTATCAGAAAGCCCTGGATCTGACCATTAAAAAAGATAGGGTTGAAGGTCGTTCTGATTTAAAAATTGATCTGGTAGAAGTGTTATTACAGGTCGGCGGTGAGCCGAATTATGAACAGGCTCGCACTTTACTGGCAGAACTGCTTGACAGCGATCCGGATAATGCGGATGCGCTCTGGTTTATGGGGTTTCTGGATTATCAGCAGGGTAATAAAGAGCAGACCATTCAACGCTGGAAACGTTTACTCAGTATGCTGCCGGTAGAGGGTGAACAGGCCCAGATAGTCAGAAGCTATATGACCCAGGTGGTTAAAGAACTACCAGAGGATAGCCAGTTAAGGGCAGATCAGTCTCAGCCACGGTCACAGCCGCCTCCGCAGCAAGAAAAGCAGGCTCAGGTACCCAAAGGTCCGGCACCGGGGCAGCAAATGACCGGTTCCAAAGATGAACAGGCCTTTATTGCTTCCATGGTGGCTCGAGTTGAAGCCCGTGTTAAGGCTGATCCTCAGGATCTTAAAGGCTGGACTACCTTGGGTAAATCTTATGGTGTGCTTGGTCGTTACCAGGATTCTGCTGTTGCCTATGGCAAAGCCGTGGCCATTGACAGCAGTGACGTTAACTTAATGATTAACTATGCTAATGCGGTTATCAAGGCGGATGACCCACAGCTCTATAGTCAGGCTCGTGATTTCTTTAAGCAGATGCTGGATAAAAATCCGGATAATGTGGATACCCTGTTCCTGTCCGGCCTGATGGCTCGTGCGGCAGGAGATAAAATGGCCGCTAAACAGTACTGGCAGAAACTGCTGCCCCTATTACCGGCAGACAGTCCTGCAGCCCTGAATGTAGAAAAATATCTGCAGGAACTGTAAGCAGTTAAAATCTAAAGTCTTCTCTACTTTTGTTCCCATGCTCCCGCATGGGAACGCATACTATTTCCCTCAATTCCTTAGCAATTTTCTAAATTATTAATTACTTATAAACTATAAGGTCTCTTGATTTAGGTCAAGGTTCTTATGACCTGATAGAGTTAACTTATTCTGGACGTTTAAATCAGGGAATACAGTATTCTTCGATGGCTGAAATAACTCGTATGCAGTTTCTTCGTGGCGATCTTAAAGGAGATAAAACACCTTTTCGTCCACCATGGGCCATTCCTGAACAGTATTTTGTCGATTTTTGCACACGTTGTGACCAATGCATAGAAGCCTGCTTTGATGAACTCATTATCAGGGGACGGGGCGGTTACCCGCAAATGGATTTTAATCGGGGCGGTTGTGACTTCTGTGAAGACTGTCTGAATGTGTGTGATGCTGGAGCACTCAAAAAATTACCGCTTAATGGTGATTTGCCAGCCAATAATAACAACTCTAATAAAAGAGAGGCGCTTTCTGAATCCGCTGATGAGGCCAGCTCAGAATCCTCCCTCCCTCCCTGGCATATAAAAGCCAGTATTGACCTGAACAACTGTCTTTCAATGAATGCAACAATTTGCCGTTCCTGCGGTGAGTCTTGTGATGATGAGGCGATCAAATTTAATCTTAAACTCGGTGGTATCGCCGAACCTGTACTGAATACAGAAACCTGCACCGGCTGTGGTGCCTGTTTATCTGTTTGTCCGGTTCAGGCTGTAAAACTAAATACCGTATCAATAAATGAAGCCGTTGCATGAGCCTGATCAAGGTTATGCTAACGTTTTTGATCTATTATTAGTTCTGAGTGTATTAACAGGACTGGTTTATTCAGGAAGTTAGGTAATATGAATATCTGTAGTGTAATTGTAAGTGTAAAGCCCGAAAATGCTCCTAAAATCAGCGATCTGCTTAATGAAATGGCTGGTGTTGATGTGTTTGGCGGAGTACCGGAAGGCAAGCTTATCGTTACATTGGAAGATGAAGGCGAAAAAGCACTGGCTGACAAGATGGCAGCCCTAAATGACATCAAAGGTGTTATTGATGTTGCAATGATTTATCATCAAGAAGAAGACGACACAGCGATGGAAGAGGAGATCGTATAGTGAGTATAACAAGGCGTGATTTTATAAAAAGTAACGCAGCCGTTGCAGCCGCATCGGTAGCAGGTGTTACCTTACCCGTTAGTGTTACCAAAGCAGCCGAATCGGCTGATGATGGTATTCGCTGGGATAAGGCCGCCTGTCGTTTTTGCGGTACAGGCTGTAGTGTTCTGGTGGGTACTAAGGATGGCCATATGGTGGCAAACCAGGGTGATCCCGATGCACCGGTAAACAAGGGACTTAACTGTATTAAAGGTTATTTCCTGACCAAGATTATGTACGGTAAAGACCGTCTGACTAAGCCGTTGCTGCGTAAGAAAAACGGCAAGTTTGACAAAAACGGCGACTTTACTGAAGTATCCTGGGATGAAGCCTTTGATATTATGGCTGAAAAGTGGAAGGCTACTCTGAAAGAGAAAGGATCGACTGCCGTGGGTATGTTTGGTTCCGGTCAGTGGACTGTCTGGGAAGGCTATGCGGCATCCAAGATGATTAAAGGTGGTTTCCGTTCCAATAACCTGGATCCTAATGCCCGTCATTGTATGGCCTCTTCTGTGGGTGCATTTATGCGCGGTTTCGGTATTGATGAACCGATGGGTTGTTATGATGACCTGGAACACGCTGATGCCTTTGTGCTCTGGGGTTCCAATATGGCAGAAATGCACCCGATTCTGTGGTCTCGTATTACCGATACCCGTCTGACTAAGAAAGGCTGTGAAGTCCATGTACTTTCCACCTTTAAACACCGTTCTTTTGAACTAGCCGATAATGGCATGGTGTTCAAACCACAGACTGACTTGGCGATCCTTAACTATATTGCCAATTATATTATTGAAAACAAGGCTTATGATGAAGCCTTTATCAAGGAACATGTGGCTTTCCATAAAGTAACTGAAGACATTGGTTATGGACTGCGTCCTACTAATCCTCTGGAGGAGAAAGCCAAAAACTCTGGTGTTGGCAAGCATCCTGCGATTACTTTTGAAGAATACGTTGAATCGGTTAAGCCGTATACTCTGGAAAAAGCCAGCAAAATGTCCAGTGTTCCAAAAGACAAGCTGTTAAAACTGGCCAAGCTGTATGCCGATCCAGACAAGAAGATTACTTCTTTATGGACCATGGGTTTTAACCAGCATACCCGTGGTGTCTGGGTAAATGGTCTGTGCTACAACGTACATCTGCTAACCGGCAAGATTTCCAGGCCAGGTAGTGGTCCATTCTCTCTGACTGGTCAGCCATCTGCCTGTGGTACAGCGCGTGAAGTGGGTACCTTCTCTCATCGTCTGCCTGCGGATCTGGTGGTCAAGAAGAAAGCCCATCGTGACATTGCAGAGAAAATCTGGAAACTGCCTGAAGGTACCATCAATCCCAAGCCCGGTTACCATGCGGTATTACAGAACCGTATGCTGAAAGACGGTAAGCTTAATGCCTACTGGGTTCAGTGTACCAACAATGCCCAGGCTGCGGCGAACTTCAACGAAGAAACCTGGCCGGGATATCGTAATCCCAAAAACTTCATTACCGTTTCTGACCCTTACCCAACTGTAACAGCAATGGCTGCGGATCTAATCCTGCCAACGGCTATGTGGGTTGAAAAAGAAGGGGCTTATGGTAATGCTGAACGTCGTACTCAGTTCTGGCGTCAGCAGGTGGAAGCACCGGGAGAAGCCAAGTCTGATTTATGGCAGGTTATGGAATTTACCAAACGCTTCAAGATGTCTGAAGTCTGGCCGGAAGAACTGCTGGCCAAGATGCCTGAATACAAAGACAAGACCATGTACGAAGTACTGTATGAAAACGGTCAGGTCAACAAGTATCCCAAGCAGGAAGTGACTGACGGTAGTGGTAATGTCTATAAAAACCATGAAATGGAGCATTTTGGATATTATGTCCAGAAAGGTCTGTTTGAAGAGTATGCCTCCTTTGGTCGCGGTCATGCCCATGACCTGGCACCATTTGAAATGTACCATAAAGCGCGCGGTTTGCGCTGGCCTGTAGTGGACGGTAAGGAAACCTTATGGCGTTTCCGCGAAGGCTATGACCCTTATGTAGCTAAGTGGAATCCTGATGGCAAGAAAGGTGATGTGTTCTTCTATGGCAATAAGAAGAAAAACGGTGGTAAGGCTAAAATTATTACCGCACCTTATGAGCCACCAGCGGAGAGTCCAGATAAGGAATTTGACCTGTGGCTGGCCACTGGTCGTGTGCTGGAACACTGGCACTCCGGTTCCATGACTCGTCGGGTACCTGAACTTTATCGTGCGGTACCGGAAGCGGTCATCTATATGAACAAAAAGGATGCCAAGAAGCGCAAGCTGCGAAATGGTGCCAAGGCCAAGCTAATGACCCGTCGTGGTGAGATCTATGCTCGTATTGAAACCAAAGGCCGGAACAAGCCACCCGAAGGGCTGGTCTTTGTCCCTTGGTTTGATGCAGGCCGTCTGATCAACAAGGCGACACTGGATGCAACGGATCCGCTTTCTAAAGAAACCGATTACAAGAAATGTGCCTGTAAGGTTATGAAAGCTTAATTGATGCAACCATTAGCTTAAATTAAAACGTAAACAATCTGTAACAGGAGAGTTAAATACATAATTAATGCATCATTGGTGCATCACCGGCTCAGTTTAAAAATTTTAAACTGGGCCGAACTTTAAAACACAACCAGGTTTAAACAGTTAAAGAGGCGTTTTTACATGTCTGATAAGCAAAAGCGGGGGCTTTCTGTGTCATCAGAGGGGGAAAAGGCAGAACATAAGGCGGTGCTGAGTCGACGCAAGTTTATGGGGGATACCCTGAAAACAGCGTGCGGTACGGCATTACTGGGGCTGGGAATGGGAACCTATTCCCGACAGGCTTCATCCTTTCCTGCCGGGACTATTCGGCCGCCGGGTGCATTGTCTGAGGATGAATTCCTGGGCGCCTGTATCCGCTGCGGACTCTGTGTGCGGGACTGTCCCTACGATATGCTTAGACTGGCAGAGCTGGGGGAACAGGTCGCACTGGGTACTCCCTACTTTGTTGCCAGGGAAAAACCCTGCGAGATGTGTGAAGATATTCCCTGTGCAGCGGCCTGTCCGACCAATGCCCTGAGCCATGAATTGAAAAAGATTGAAGATGCCCGAATGGGGCTGGCAGTCTTGATCGATCAGGAAGAGTGCATTGCTTTTCAGGGTCTGCGCTGTGAGGTGTGTTTTAATGTTTGTCCGGTACAGGGCGAAGCAATAACCATAGAAATGCATCATAACCGTCGTTCGGGTAAACATGCGATGTTTATACCGGTGGTTCATTCAGACACCTGCACGGGCTGCGGCAAGTGCGAAAAGGCCTGTATTCTGGAAGAAGCAGCCATTAAAGTGTTACCCACCCATCTGGCCAAGGGCCTGCCGGGTACACACTATCGACTGGGCTGGGAACAGAAGGATAAGGCTGGAGGGAGTCTGGTTAAACCGGATATTGAACATCAGTATAACTTACCTGAGGGTGTGCGTTACGACTATAACCAGGGTGGGTTGGAATTGCCGCCTGAAGCAAAGCTGGAACATGATACACCGTTTTCCTCTAACCCTCTGGACAGTTTGAAAAAACTGCAGAACCAGGAGAACAAATGATGGTTAAGTCCTCTGAACGGCATCAGGTGCCTAGTCAGCAGGCGGTTGAGAAAAAAGGCTGGTGGCGGGCCCATAAGTGGTTCATTCTGAGAAGAGTGGTACAGCTAGGCATACTGGCTTTATTTCTTGCAGGACCCTTGCTGGGTGTCTGGATAGTTAAAGGCAATATGGCATCAAGCCTGACGCTAGAAGTTTTAGCGCTGTCTGACCCCTATGTGATGTTGCAGGGTCTGATGGTGGGACACTTCCCGACCACAGAAGGGCTGATTGGTATTGCCATCGTGTTGGTGTTTTATACACTGGTGGGCGGTCGGGTTTATTGCTCTTGGGTTTGTCCGGTCAATATAGTGACCGATACAGCAGCCTGGGTACGCAGGAAACTGGGTATAAAGGTATCGAGCCAGTTTTCCCGCAGCAGTCGTTACTGGCTGCTCGGACTGACTTTGGTACTGCCGCTTATAACCGGTGTCATTGTATGGGAACTGTTTAATCCTGTATCGTTAATGTTTCGTGGCATTATCTTTGGTATGGGGTGGGCCTGGATGGTGATCCTGGCAATCTTTGTGTTTGATATTTTTGTCAGTCAGAGAGGTTGGTGTGGTCATCTCTGTCCGGTAGGGGCTTTTTACAGCCTGTTGGGACAGAAGAGTCTGGTCAGGGTCAGTGCTTATAATCGTGAACAGTGTGATGACTGTAATGATTGCTTTGTTGTCTGTCCTGAACCCAAGGTTATCAGACCGGCACTAAAAGGCGCAGATAAGGGCATCGGCTCGCTCATTGATGAGGGCAACTGTACTAACTGCGGACGCTGTATTGATGTATGTGATGAGGATGTATTTAAATTTTCCAGTCGTTTTAAAGGCTAGCGATAAATATGCAAATAAAATGCAAATTTTTAAAAATTCCAGATATTAATGGAGAAACAAAATGCTTAACACTAAAAAAATAATGACTTCTAACACTAAGAGTCTTAGCAGAAAAGTAATGACTTTGATGCTGTTAGCGCTCGTGGCGATGATGTTCTCATTACCGGCAATGTCTGTAGAATCTCTGCGGGGGGATAAACCCCTAGATGCCAAATCAGTCAAGGTGGGCAAATACAAGGTTCAGTCAGAAGAGGGTGGTTATGAACGGAACTTTGAAAAGCAGCCGCCATTAATTCCTCATAAAATTGACAAGTACCGCATTACCCTGAAAAACAACGGTTGTCTGAAATGTCACAGTGAAAAAGCCTATAAAAAGGAAAAAGCACCTAAGGTGGGAGACAGCCACTATATTACCCGTGACGGTAAAACTCTGGAGCATATTTCCAAGCGCCGTTATTTCTGCAACCAGTGCCACGTACCACAGGTAAATAGTGATCCGCTGGTAGAAAATATTTATGAAGGCGTAGAATAAAATATATCCATATATCCAGTATGTATATATTCTAATAATCTGATTGGTGGTGTATAATCTGTCAATCAGGTATTGCTGACTTTTATAAAAAATATATGTAAATAATAATAGGGATTAGGACTATGGGTTTATTTTCTAAAGAAGGTACATTCAAGATACTCTTTTTTGGTTTTGTACTGGGTATTATCTTCTGGGGTGGTTTTAATACCGCCATGGAAGCGACTAACCAGGAATCATTTTGTATTTCATGTCATGAAATGAAAAACAATGTTTATGAAGAATATACTTCAACCATTCATTACTCCAACCGTACCGGTGTTAGAGCAACCTGTCCTGATTGCCATGTACCTAAAGACTGGGTGCATAAAATCATCCGTAAGATCCAGGCTTCCAATGAAGTTTATCACAAGCTCCTAGGTACTATTGATACGCGTGAAAAATTTGAGGCTAAACGCCTTGAGCTGGCTAAACACGAATGGGCCCGTATGCTGGGTACCGATTCACGGGAATGCCGTAACTGTCATGACTTCGAGTCCATGGACTTTGACAAGCAGGAATCCCGCAGCGCTAATCGTCATGAAGAAGCCACTGAATACGGCTGGACCTGTATCCAGTGTCACAAGGGTATTGCTCATGAATTACCTGAAGGCTATGACCCTGCAGATGATACTCCAGAAGCACCCGAAGAATCTGATGACTAATATGTCAGGTATCTGTTGATAAAAAAAGCCCGCAATATATGCGGGCTTTTTTGTTTTAGCACCTTAAGCTATATCATCCAGTGATATGCCTAAAGCCCCGGCAACGCCTTCACCATAAGCAGGATCGGCCTGCAGACAATGACGAATATGTCGCTTCTTGATTTCAATATGACTGTCTGCCATGGACCGGGCAGTGTTTTCAAATAAAACCTGCTGCTGATTGCTGTCCATCAGGCGAAACAGTTCACCAGGCTGAGTAAAGTAATCAGTATCATCCTCACGGTGATCCCAGTGCTGGGCGGCACCATAAAGTTCCAGATCCGGTTCTTTATCCTGCGGAGTATCCTGCCACTCTCCCATACTATTTGGTTCATAACCTTTGGTACTGCCAAAGTTGCCATCAACCCACATTGCTCCGTCTCGATGAAAACTATGCACCGGGCAACGAGCCGCATTAACGGGGATCTGGCTGTGGTTTACCCCCAGACGATAACGTTGAGCATCACCATAAGCAAATAGTCTGCCCTGTAACATAACCTGAATTCTGGATAAGAACTAAAAAATATTGAACTAAATGCCTGTTTCTCGATCAG
>JANELJ010000102.1 GCA_024511395.1 Gammaproteobacteria bacterium
ATTCACGGCGGCTTCAGCAAGGGATACCCGGTTCCTGTTACGGACTATCGGTTAACTGAGGTAATCAATAAATTTTAAATGATTCTCCTTTTTGGGGGAGCTGAAACTCTAAACTTTAGTTTACTGAGTAAGATTAAAGAACAGGAAGATATTATAGCTATTATGGACAGCCATAATTTGAGTCGTTATTATTTATTTGAGCTATCATTTTCTTACTTTATCCAGAAAATATGTACAGATGCTCAAAAAGGAGCGTGTTTAAAAAGGCTATTGAGCATTTTCTCACTCAAACGGTTGTTTGATTTCTGCTTCAACAGACCATAAAATCACTAAATTTTTCAAATAATTCTTGCACTTATCCCATTTTTTCGTAAACTTGTCGGATTCAGAATTTAGCTTTTTAAGGCCTGTTTATGTCCTCTGAACAATCCATTACCTTTATTGCCCAACCCGGTGGGAATTTAAGCGGTGAAATCCGAGTTCCTGGTGATAAATCTATTTCCCATCGTTCTATTATGCTGGGCTCCCTCAGTGACGGCACTGTAACCATTACCGGCTTTTTACAGGGAGAAGATTCTCTGGCGACCTTAAAAGCCTTTAAAGCAATGGGCGTTGATATTCAGGGGCCGGATGAAAACGGTAAAATCATTATTCACGGGGTGGGCATGCATGGTCTGAAACCGCCTGTTGAACCTCTGGATTTAGGCAATTCCGGTACCTCTATGCGTCTGCTGACGGGGTTGCTGGCCAGTCAGGGTTTTGATATTACCCTGACGGGTGATGATTCCCTGTCTTCCAGACCTATGAAACGGGTTATTGATCCCATACAGCAAATGGGCGGTGTTATTGAGGCTACTGAAAAGGGCACAGCACCCTTACATATTAAAAGCAGTAAAAACTCCAGGCTTAAAGCTATTGATTATGTGTTGCCTATGGCCAGTGCCCAGGTTAAATCCTGTGTGCTGCTGGCCGGACTTTATGCAGAAGGCCGTACCTGTGTGACGGAACCGGCACCTACCCGTGATCACACTGAGCGGATGTTACAGGGATTTGGTTATACCCTGGATATTAAAAAACTGGATGATTACCGCAGCACTATCTGTCTGGAAGGCGGCGGCAAACTGACCGCCTGTGATATTGATGTGCCTTCAGATATTTCTTCGGCGGCTTTTTTTATGGTCGGTGCCAGTATAGCTGAGGGTTCAGATTTGACCCTTAAACATGTGGGTATTAATCCTACCCGCATTGGAATTATCAATATTCTTAATCTGATGGGGGCTGATATCAGCCTGTCCAATCAGCAGGAAGTCGGCGGCGAACCGGTGGCGGATATTCGTATTCGTTCCACCCGTTTAAAAGGTATTCATATACCTGAAGATCAGGTTCCACTGGCTATTGATGAGTTTCCGGCTATTGCCATAGCTGCGGCCTGTGCAGAAGGCCGCACCGAGTTAACTGGCGCTGAAGAACTGCGGGTTAAGGAAAGTGATCGTATCCAGGCCATGGTTGATGGCCTGCAGATTCTGGGGATTGACTGTGAAGGTACGCCGGACGGGATGATTATTAATGGTGGAACTCTGGACTCCGGCACTGTGGAAAGCCTGGGGGATCATCGTATTGCCATGTCCTTTGCCATGGCTGCACTGCGATCCAATGGTGAAATTAAAATTAAAGACTGTGCTAATGTAAACACCTCTTTTCCTAATTTTATCCAGTTGGCCCGAACCTGTGGCCTGAAGGTCGAGGCGCAATAAACTATGGCTGAACATATGCCGGTTATTACCCTAGACGGCCCCGGCGGGGTAGGTAAAGGGACTATTTCTACATTGGTGGCCCAGGAACTGGGCTGGCATTATCTGGACAGCGGGGCGCTGTATCGCCTGACCGCACTGGCTGCTCAGCAGAAAGGGGTTAATTTTGCGGATATTGATGCAGTGGCGGATATTGCTGAACATCTGCAGGTTGAATTCCTGCCTCAGGGTGGTATTTTTCTGGATGGTAAGGAAGCAGAAGCTTTGATCCGTACGGAACAGGCGGGTGCTAATGCCTCTAAAGTGGCGGCTATACCCGAAGTCAGGGAAGCTCTGTTTAAACGCCAGAAAACTTTTTTACAGCCTCCCGGCCTAGTGGCAGACGGTCGCGATATGGGTACCAGTATCTTTCCCAATGCCGATTTAAAAGTTTTTTTAACAGCCTCAGCGGATGAAAGGGCAAAAAGACGCTATAAGCAGTTGATTGAAAAAGGAAATAATGTTAAAATTGAAAGTCTTCGTAAGGAAATACAGGAGCGGGATGAACGGGATATGAATCGTTCGGCCTCACCCCTTAAACCGGCGGAGGATGCGCATATTATTGATACATCTGATCTCTCTATTGATGAGGTGTTTCAGGAGGTCATGCGCTTATACAAGATAACCAATAAAGATTCTCATTAATAGCTGCCTGGCTGTGAGGATCTTTTTTAGTTATACGGCGTTTAAACGGTATACCAGTCAGTAAACCGTTTAAATAAAATTTTAAACTACCGTAAAAACATAAGCCTGTACCATGGTGATATTCGGCGGGTTTTTACCACAACAAAATGGTCAATTTATTGATCAGGAACATCTCTAATGAGCGAAGAAAGTTTTGCTGAACTATTTGAAGAAAGTCTGAAAAAGACAGAAATGAAACCCGGTTCTTTAGTTACCGGTGAGGTTGTCGCTATTGATAACGATTATGTTATTGTTAATGCAGGCCTTAAATCAGAAGGTGAAATTCCTCTGGAACAATTTGCCAACGATGGTGACATCAAGGTCGGTGACAAGGTTGAAGTTGCCCTTGATACCATTGAAGATGGCTACGGCTCAACACGTCTGTCACGTGAGAAGGCGAAGCGTGCTGCGGCATGGATTCGTTTAGACAAGTCGTTTGATGCTGATGAAACGGTAACAGGTACTATTATTGATAAGGTTAAGGGTGGCTTCACTATTGAACTCGGTGATATTCGTGCCTTCCTGCCTGGCTCATTAGTTGATGTTCGTCCGGTTCGTGACTCCACTTACCTGGAAGGTAAAGAGCTTGAATTTAAAGTTATCAAGCTGGATCAGAAACGTAACAATGTTGTGGTATCCCGTCGTGCAGTGGTTGAAATTGAGAACTCTGTAGAACGTGAACAACTGCTGGAAAACCTGGAAGAAGGTCAAACTGTCAAGGGTATCGTTAAGAACCTGACTGACTATGGTGCCTTTATTGATCTGGGTGGTGTAGATGGTCTGCTACACATTACCGATATGGCCTGGAAGCGTGTTAAGCATCCTAGCGAAATCGTGTCCATCGGTGATGAAATCGATGTTAAAGTCCTTAAGTTTGACCGTGAACGCTCTCGTGTTTCCCTGGGTCTTAAGCAGACAGGCGATGATCCATGGCTGGCTATTAAGGAACGTTATGCTGAAGGCACTCGCCTGAAGGGTAAGGTAACTAACCTGGCTGACTACGGTTGCTTTGTTGAAATCGAAGAAGGTGTTGAAGGTCTGGTACACGTTTCTGAAATGGACTGGACTAACAAGAACATTCACCCATCCAAAGTTTGTAATGTAGGTGATGAAGTTGAAGTGATGGTACTGGATATCGATCCAGAACGTCGCCGTATTTCACTGGGTATGAAGCAGTGCTCTCAGAATCCATGGGAAGTTTTCTCTGCCACTCATAACAAGGGTGACAAGGTTAAGGGTAACATCAAGTCTATTACTGACTTTGGTATCTTTATCGGTCTGGAAGGTGGTATTGACGGTCTTATCCACCTGTCTGATATTTCTTGGAACAGCACTGGCGAAGATGAAATTACAAACTTCAAGAAAGGTGATAAACTGGAAGCTGTGGTTCTGGCTGTTGACCCTGAACGTGAGCGTATCTCGCTGGGTGTCAAGCAGATGGATCAGGATCCATTCTCAACTTATGTGGCTGCTAATCCTAAAGGTTCCATTGTTAAGGGAATCGTTAAGGAAGTAGATGCCCGTGGTGCAGTTATTGAACTGGAAGAAGGTGTTGATGCCTATCTGAGAGTTTCTGAACTGTCTCGTGAACGAGTTGAAGACGCCTCCACTGTACTAAAAGTGGGTGACGAAGTTGAAGCCAAGTTCATCGGTGTTGATCGTAAGAGCCGGGTTATCAACCTGTCTATTAAAGCGAAAGATGTTGCTGAAGAAGCTGAAGTTATGCAGGAATACACAGATGGTGGTTCAGCAACTACTTCTCTGGGTGATCTGCTGAAAGATCAGTTAAGTAAGAAATAAAAGCAGTATTGGACAGTTATATCGGAACGGGGGAGTATCTGTTCTGATATAACTGCCCGAATTGTTTTTTTTACTGCACTAATACTGCACTAAAATATTGCAATCGACCAAAGGATAATTAATACAATGACAAAATCTGAGTTGATTGAAGCACTTGCTCAAAAACAGTCCCAACTGGCATATAAAGATGTCGAACTGGCTGTCAAGACAATGCTGGATCATATGGCCTCAACCTTGGCTTCCGGGGAACGTATTGAAATTAGAGGTTTTGGTAGTTTTTCCTTACATTTTCGCCCACCAAGAACTGGTCGAAATCCAAAGACCGGAGACGCTGTTACTCTGGCCTCCAAATATGTCCCGCACTTTAAGCCAGGCAAAGAATTAAGAGAGCGGGTGAATCGCACACGTTCAAAAGAAATGCTTTAAATATATTTTTAAACTGTTTTTCTAACTATTTTTTAACAGGGCTTTTTAACAGAGCCTGGGTTAGCTAATTTAAATCACTGGCCGGATAATGAAGCGACTTTATAGCATTCTATTTCTACTTATATTCATGGGCCTGGGCGTTGCAATCGCCATAGTTAATGCCGATGAAGTGGTTTTTAATTATTATTTCGGCAGTATTACCCAGCCCCTGTCCATAATACTGGTCGGTGCTATTATGGTTGGTGCATTACTGGCGACAGTCATTAACAGCTTGGTTATTTTAAGTCTCAGACATCAGTTGCGCCGGGCACAGCGGCAGATAAAGAAGGCTGAAGAAAGTTCTGTAACTCTGATCGAAGCGACCGATAAGCAGCATTGAACAGTCCACTATGCCCAAAAATTCATTTGAATGTTTAACTATGCCTAATAAAGGCTTGTCTGTTATATGATCGACAATTCGCCTTTAATTGTTGTTCTTCCCTTTGTTATCCTTGCTTTTCTGTTAGGCATCTTTCTAGGTCGACGTAAATCCGACAAACATTCTGCTCCCACATCCTATTCACTGACTTCTGATTATTTTAAAGGTTTGAACTACCTGTTAAATGAACAGACCGATAAGGCGATTGACGTGTTTGTCGGTATGCTGGATGTTGGTGAAGAAACCGTTGATACCCATATCGCACTGGGTAACCTCTATCGTCAGCGGGGTGAAGTTGAACAGGCTATTAAAATCCACCAGAATGTGATTGCCAAGCCTTCCCTAAGCCTGAATAAACGTAATGATGCCCTGTTTGAACTGGCGCGGGATTTTATGCATGCCGGTTTGCTGGATCGTGCTGAAAGCCTGTTTCAGGAGTTGCTGAAAAAAGACTCTCATGTTCCCGCTGCGCTTAAATATTTATTGTCCATTTATCAGCAGGAACACGACTGGGAAAAGGCTATTCATATAGCCAAAAAACTGGAAGCAGCAAGCAATATTTCCTACTCCAGACAGGTGGCCCATTTTTATTGTGAACTGGCCTTAATCAGTCAGAAATCCGGTAATTATAAAGATGCCTTATTACTCGTCAAAAAAGCTCTTGGGACAGATAAACAGTCTGTCAGGGCCAGTATTCTTGAAGGTCAGCTAAATCACCAGATGGGTAACTGCAAGGCTGCCACCCGGGCTTATCGAAGGGTAGAGCAGCAGGATCCCGTGCTGCTTTCAGAGGTTCTGGAACCGCTGGTTGAATGTTATAAGGAAATGAAGAAGGGCAAGGAAATAAAAACCTTTCTGGAGCATTCTCTAAAAACTTACGGCGGGATCACTTCAATTATACTGTACTCAGAACTTATTCGTCAGGAGTCCGGCGATAAAGCAGCTGCCTTGTTTGTGGTTGAAACTTTGCGTAAAAAACCCTCGATTCGCGGATTGAGTTATTTAATTGAAATCAGCTTGGATTTCACTAAAGGCACCGCACACGATAATCTGCTTATTTTAAAAGAAATAACGGATAATCTGTTAAAAGATAAACCAGTTTATCAATGTGATCAATGCGGTTTTAAATCTAAAACCATGTACTGGAACTGTCCTGGCTGCAAATCCTGGAGCTCTGTTAAACCCATTCAGGGTGTTGAAGGAGAGTAAACTTTTTATGAATAAAATATCACCGGTTGTCATTGCACTGGACTTTAAAGATAAAGTCTCTACTCTGAACTTGGTTAATCAGTTACAGCCTGACTTATGTCGTTTAAAAGTCGGTAAAGAGCTGTTTGTGCGCTGTGGTCCGGATCTGGTAAAAGAACTCATAGATAAAGGTTTTGATGTTTTCCTCGATTTAAAGTTTCATGATATTCCTAATACCGTTGCGGCAGCCTGTCAGGCTGCCGCTGAACTGGGGGTATGGATGGTTAATGTTCATGCTTCCGGGGGACGGAAGATGATGCAGGCGGCCCGTGAAGCCATAGCAGATTCATCCCATCAACCACTACTTATCGGTGTAACGGTTCTGACCAGTTTATCTAGAGAAGATATTGCAGAAATTGGCCTGGACATTGAACCTCAGCAGCAGGTCTTACGCCTAGCAAAACTGGCTAAAGACTCCGGACTGGACGGTGTGGTATGTTCGCCTCTGGAAGCTGCTTTATTAAAACAGCAGGTGGCCGAGGATTTCTGTCTGGTAACTCCGGGCGTCAGACCGGCCGGTTCGGATATTGGTGATCAGCAGCGCATAATGACACCAGCGAAAGCCCTGCAGGCTGGATCCGATTACCTGGTTATAGGCCGACCTATTACTGCAAGCAGTGACCCACTAAAATCTCTGCAGGCAATTATTGCTGAGTGCAGGGCATAGTTATTAGAATGGATTTATTTAGAATTATAACAGGTTAACCGAATAGACCTTATTTCGACCGGATTCTTTTGCCTGATAAAGGGCTTCATCAGCTTTATCAATAAGCTGGCTAATATCGGTATTTTTTGTCACTTTTACCGTTAAGGCGCCGATACTGATAGTAATATTCAGATTGGAAAAAGAATTGCTTTCAACTTTTGTTCTGAACTTTTCTGCAATGTTGACGGTCTGTTCGTAGTTAACCTGAATTCTGGATAAGAACTAAAAAATATTGAACTAAATGCCTGTTTCTCGATCAGATCATTTAATGACCAAATCAAATGAATTTGAACAAGGAACAGGCAAGTGACTACTATAGATGAATTGTATTGTAATATCGATGATTTCAACCAGGTCTTTTATCCTGAATGGGAAAAAACACTGCTGGAATCCGGTGATAAAAAGAGAAGACGACAAGATGTAATGAGCCCCGGTGAACTGATGACTATCCTGATTAACTTTCATCAGTCACATTA
>JANELJ010000103.1 GCA_024511395.1 Gammaproteobacteria bacterium
ACTTTCCCAGTCTATGTGTTTTGATAACTTAATCAACTCATGGTTTATGTCCAGCATGTTTTCAAGGCGCATCCTGAACAGGTCTTCCTGAGGTATTTTTGGCTGTTTCTTTGGCTTCATTTTGGTCTGGAAATTTGCAAGGTAATAAGGCTTATTTTACCAAAAACCTGCAAATTTAACACCTATAATTCGCCAATATTTCCTTATAAATCAATGTGCTATGATTTATTCAGGTCGAACTAAATAGTTTCTACCAATGCTGCGATGAATCACGACAGCAGTCAAATCAGTAAAACAATTGATAATCTTAATGCGGATAAACAGGTATTACTGGAGCTGGATAAACTCGTTACCCTGTTCAAACTGGAAGTTTCTCCCATTCTGAACCTGGATGATATTCTTTATCTTCCACCCAATAAACAGAAAGAAATGGACAGCCGGGGCCGTCACATGGTTTCCTACCAGCTGGTGCTACATAAAAAAGAACTGGGTGAAATTGCCCTGGTTCGCCGTACCCGATTTACCGACAAAGAACAGAAATTTATTGAAAAGACACTGGTGGCAGTATTATTACCTTTAAAAAACACCCTGGATTACACTCAGGCCATTCAGTCAGCTCTGCACGATCCGCTGACTGGTGCTTTAAACCGCTTTTCAATGAACAGTATTTTTAACCGGGAAATGGAACTGAGTAACCGAAACAAAACCCCATTAAGCCTGATTGCACTGGATATCGACTTTTTTAAGCAAGTTAATGATACCTACGGCCATGCCACCGGTGACTGTGTTTTAAAACATCTGACTGAATGTATACGTCAATTTACCCGTACTACGGATGCCCTGTTCCGTTACGACGGTGAAGAATTTACTCTGTTATTAAACAACACTTCTCTTGAAGGTGCCCGTCAGCTGGCCGAACGTATTCGTGAAACCGTACAGAACACTCCCTGTATCTGTAATGGTCAGAACATATACATTACCGTCAGTATGGGAATTAGTCTGTTTCAGCCTGAAGACAGCCAGACCAGTCTGTTTGAAAGAGCGGACCAAGCTTTATATCAAGCCAAAAAGTCCGGCCGTAACCAGGTGATTTGCGAGTAAAGATTACCCGCCACCTGAAATCTTCTATCTGGTTCACAGTTTATTCTGGTGTAGCGGTTATACTTTTACTTAACAAGAGTCATCAACTCAATAAAAGTCTTCAAACATCAGCTATCTGTCTTCCGAGGTTAACATGCAGCAGGAAAATCTGAAAAAAATCCTCCAAACCGGATACAAACTCATTACTCTGGAAACCAATAATCCCAAGCAGATCATAAATGACTTCCGTCCTCTGGTCAGAGAAGGCAAGGCCATTTATATCTGGGAAAAAGGGATTGGCCTGTACCGGATGGAAGCCTCTCATATTAAAATACCTAATACCACAACACCGGAAATGGTTATTAATCATATACGTCAGAGTAAGTTATTTGGTATTTATTTACTGGTTGGTTTCAGTGCCGAACTGAAAGACCGCAATCTTATACCGTTTCTGGATCAGATTATTTAGCAGAAAAAAGGTGATAAAACCATTATTCTGGTGGATCATTACTTTGAGTACCCGCACAAAATTATGGGCAACCTGCTGATCACCCAGGAGCCTGATGTCAAAGCCGAACATGAACTGAACCAGATTGCTTAACGGCTTTTACGTTTTTTCAGTTTCTGAGACTTTCTTCTGTTATCCGGCATAAGCAGACGCTTTTTAGCCTTACCTTTACGCTGACGCTGATTATTCGGTGATATTATTTTGCCACGACGATCGGTTTTAAGACGCTGTACTTTCAGACCAACACTGGCATAAAGTTCCTGCATGCCCTTTTCATCCAGCTCTTCCCAACGACCGGGCTTCTGCCCTCTGGGCAGTTCTACCACACCATAACGAATACGGGACAGACGGCTGACTGTAATTCCCAGAGATTCCCACATCCGGCGGACTTCACGGTTACGCCCTTCTTTAAGGGTAACATGATACCAGTGGTTGGCTCCCTGCCCGCCAATATAGGTAATTTTATCAAAACTGGCCACACCATCTTCCAGCTGCACACCGAATTTTAACTGCTCAATATCATCATCGGTCACCTCACCAAGAACCCGGACAGCATATTCCCGTTCTATTTCACTGGAAGGATGCATTAACAGATTAGCCAGTTCGCCGTCATTGGTTAACAAAATCAAACCTGTGGTATTAATATCCAGCCGACCAACAGAAATCCAGCGACCGATTTTCAGATGAGGCAGATCATCAAAAATAGTATTAGGGTGATCGGGATCCTTACGGCTGCATATCTCACCTTCAGGTTTGTTATACACCAGAACTCTCTGCCGGGGCTTTTCCCAGGCAATAAACAGTTCCTTATCATCCAGAAAGATCGGAGCATCACCGGCCACCCGGTCACCCAGCTGAGCCACCCTGTCACCTATTTTAATCCGGCCCTGGGCAATCAGGCGCTCAGCTTCACGCCGGGAAGTATGGCCTGAACTGGCAATAACCTTCTGCAGCTTTTCACCTTCCGGTGCGGGAGCCGTTTTGGGCTGACTGACAGACTGCTCAGTCTCGGTATCGTCAGTATCAAGGGATTCACTGAAGATTCGCTCAGAGGTCTGAGCTTTTGCCAGTTTACGTTGATTACTCCCTTCTTTTGAAGAGGGTTTCGGGGAGGATCGGTAATAATTTGTCATGGTATTTTGTTACTCGTCTAATTTGTTTTCCGGATCCGGCTCATTATCCTGGCTATGCCCGATACTCTGTTCCACTTCGGCAATAATTTCCTGTTCCTGTTTATTGAGTGAATCAATACGCTGATAGGTTTCTTTTAATGCGGCCAGTTCCACATCAATATCAATTCGCTCTTCTGTATCATAGTCTTCTGATTCATTATCTGCAGATTCATCTTCGTCCGCTGTAAATAAATCCTGTTCTTCACTCTGCTCTGCAGACTCATCTTCTGTAAGGACAGTTTCACCATTTTGCGGCTCCTGTATACCGAAATCCAGTTCTGCATTAATGACATCCAGCTCCCGTATTTCCGACAGGCTGGGCAGTTCATCGAGCTTTTTAAGCCCAAAATAATCCAAAAACTGGCGGGTAGTCGCATACATAGCCGGTTTTCCCGGTACATCCCTGTGGCCTATAACCCGGATCCATTCCCGCTCAACCAGAGTTCGAATGATCTGACTGCTGACACTGACACCGCGAATGTCTTCAATTTCTCCCCGGGTAATGGGTTGTCTGTAGGCAACCAGTGCCAGCGTTTCCAGTAAGGCGCGGGAATATTTCTGAGGCTTTTCTTCCCATAAACGGGCCACCCAGGGGGCAACACTCTGGGCCACCTGAAAACGAAAACCACTGCTGACTTCTACCAGTTCCACACCCCGGTTCTGATAATCCTGCATTAACTGCTCAATAGCCTGACGCAGCACCGCTTTTTCAATGACTTCATCTTCCGGAAAAAGACTTAATAATTTATCAATTGAAACAGCCTTGCCTGCTGCATGGATAGCACCTTCAACAATATTTTTTACGCTGTCAGCGGTGTGAATACGGCTAATAGATTGTTTTTCAGCCTGTTCAGTTTCTGCCAGCTGCTGTAAGGATGCCTGTATTGATGGCTCATCCGTTGCAGGTACTGGCTCCTGTTCAGGGGCATTTTCGGACTCAGGGCTGTTTTCTATCTGAGGATTGTCGTGTTCTTCACTCATACTGGTTTTCTTAAACTGTTGTAGTTGTTTTGGTTGTCGGTACGGTTAATGTGCTTCATCCCAGTTATCACCAATGCCAGCATCGGCAATCAGTGGTACTTTCAGGCTGGCAGCCTGACTCATAATGGTGGTAATTTTTTCCACTGACGGTTCAAGTATGCCCTGTGGTACTTCAAACACCAGCTCATCATGCACCTGCATGGTCATTAAAATACCGTCAAAGGGCTGGCCTTCTGCCGCTTCCTGGCTCAGCCAGCGATCCATATCCAGCATGGCACGTTTAATAATATCAGCAGCACTGCCCTGCATTGGCGCATTAATGGCAGTACGTTCCGCGTATTGTCGACGCTGACCATTGCGTGAATTGATTTCAGGAATATACAGGCGTCGTCCAAAAACGGTTTCCACATAACCCTGTTCTCTGGCCAGTTCCCGCATGCGATTCATATAGATTTTAACACCGGGATAACGCTCAAAATACAGGTTAATATAGTTCTGTGCTTCAGCCCGGCCAATATCCAGTTGCTTTGCCAGGCCAAAAGCCGACATACCGTAAATCAGGCCAAAGTTAATGGCCTTGGCACTGCGCCGCTGCTCCTTACTGACAGCTTCCAGATCCACCCCGAATACTTCAGCGGCGGTTGCCCTGTGTACGTCCAGCCCCTGTTCAAAAGCACTGAGCAGCCCCGGATCTTCTGAAAGATGAGCCATAATCCGTAGTTCAATCTGAGAATAATCCGCCGCCACGATTTTTTTACCTTCCGGGTCAATAAAAGCCTGACGGATTTTTCGTCCCTGAGGCGTGCGAATGGGAATATTCTGAAGATTAGGTTCTGTTGAGGATAAGCGGCCAGTTACAGCAACCGCCTGGTTATAGGAAGTATGCACCCTGCCGGTTCTGACATCAATCTGTAAAGGCAGTTTATCGGTATAAGTGGATTTAAGCTTAGCCAGAGAACGGTGTTCCAGGATTAATTTCGGCATGGGATAATCCAGAGCCAGTTCCTGTAATACCGATTCTGCCGTTGATGGCTGTCCTTTAGGTGTTTTAGACTTAACCGGCAGGGCCATTTTATTAAACAGAATTTCCTGGATCTGTTTGGGTGAGGACATATTAAACGGCTCACCGGCCATTTCAAACGCCTCGGTTTCAATTTCCTTGAGTTTCAGGGCAATTTCCTGACTTTGTCTGGCCAGCAGTTCAGCATCCACCAGTACACCGTTTCGTTCAATACGGGATAACACCGACAGCAGAGGCAGTTCTACCTCCTGGAACAGTTTTTTCAGCTCTTCCTGTTGTTCAAGTTTCGGCCAGAGTACTTTATGCAGACGCAGAGTAATGTCCGCATCTTCTGCCGCATAGAGTGCAGCCTGGGCCACAGACACTTCATCAAAACGCAGCTGTTTAATACCTTTACCGGCAATATCTTCATATTTTATGGTCTGGTAAGACAGGTATTTGAGTGCTAGGGCATCCATATTATGGCGGGTAGCGGTACTGTCCAGCACATAAGATTCCAGCATAGTATCGTAGGCAATTCCCTGCAGATTAATGCCGTAATTGTGCAGCACATTCTTGTCATATTTCAGGTTCTGACCCACTTTAGCCTGCTGCGGATCTTCTAAAAGCGGTTTAAGATGCTGTAAAACTTTATCTCTGTCAAGCTGTTCACTGACTTCCACATCTTTATGCGTCAGCGGCACATAAGCAGCTTTTCCCACTTCGGTAGCAAAAGAAACGCCGACAATTTCTGCCTGCATATAATCCAGAGAAGTGGTTTCAGTATCAAAGGCAAACAGTTCCGCGTCCTTTAACTGCCCCAGCCATTGTTTAAAAATGTCCCAGTCCAGAATGGTGCTGTATTGGCCTTTTTGATTCCCCTGTACAGGAGCATCCGGATCCTCGTCAGCCGCCAGCATATCCTGCTGGGTACCGGCAAATTCTTTTTCAAGGATCTGTGATAGCCAGGTTTTAAATTCCAGTTCACTGTAGAGCTGTTTTAATTTTTCTATATCCGGCTCGGACATGCACAGCTGATCCACTGTCAGTTCCAGCTCTACATCCAGTTTTATGGTCACCAGCTCATAGGACAGGCGTAACTGATCCAGGTTGGCACGCAGGTTCTCCCCCACTTTGCCCTTAAATTCATCGGCATGGGCAATGATATTTTCCACACTGTCGTATTCTTTGAGCCATTTGACTGCCGTTTTAGGCCCGACTTTAGGGATCCCCGGAATATTATCCGAGGTATCACCAATCAGCGCCAGGTAGTCAATGATCTGGGAGGGTTCCACACCAAATTTTTTGTGCACACCTTCGACATCCATGCGGTGGTTTTTCATGGTATCTATTAGACAGACCCGTTCATTTACCAGTTGCGCCATATCCTTGTCACCGGTGGATATGATCACATCCAGATCACGTTCTACCGCCTGTACCGACAGGGTACCGATAACATCATCGGCTTCTACCCCGTCCACAATAATCAGCGGAAAACCCATGGCCCTGATAACCTCATACAGGGGTTCAATCTGGCAACGCAGTTCATCAGGCATGGAAGGACGGTGAGCCTTGTATTGGGGAAACATATCATCACGAAAGGTTTTGCCTTTGGCATCAAAGACCATGGCCATACGCCGCGTTTTATGATCATTGAGCAGCCGCTTCATCATATTGACAACACCGTATATGGCACCGGTGGGCAGGCCTTTGGAATTATTCAAATCGGGCATAGCATGAAAAGCTCGGTACAGATAAGAGGAGCCGTCAACCAGCACCAGCTCTTTATCGGTATTATCCTGCTCAGATGCTTTTGCAGAAATATTGGATGTTGCGGACATTATTTCCCTGAATTTTTAATTGTAAAACCGGCTATTATGAGCCATTGACCTAAAACAAGCGTAACTACTCAGCGTATTCATCTTTTGCACCATTTCAGTATTATTTTCGTACTCAAATGGTCACGTATTGATATACGCTCACATTTTCCGTGCGAAAATTCCTTGAACTGGCACAAAATCTAAACACGCTGAGCAGTTACAAACAAGTTTGAAACGCTAAATTATACAGCTTTGGGGGCATATATGATATGCTTTGCACATCTGAATCATCCGGTACAGACCATGACTGCCGCCCCTTTAACTTCTACTATCACTCCTGATACAGCCCCCGGTACGACACCTGACACATCCCCTGTTGATAGCCCTGAACTGCACAAATTAAGATACGGCACCGGCAATTTTGCCATCTGGTTTCTGATTATTATTGAACTGACTGAGTTTGCCTTTTTCTTTATTGTTTTTCTTATCGGCAAGGCCCATTATCCGGATATTTTTTATCAGGGACCGCCCCGGCTCAATACCATGGCCGTCATGTTTAATACTCTGACCCTGATCACCGGCAGCTTTGGTGTTGCCCGCGCCGTGGCGGCTATCGGTCGGGATGATCGCCGCTCAGCCAAAATATTTTTATGGCTGACTTTTTTTATGGGCGCCGCTTATTGTGTTATTAAAATCTGGGAATATGAATGGAATGTTGCCTCAGGTTTTGATTCCTCCACCAATTATTTTTTTGGCATTTACTATTATCTGACCTTTAACCATTTTGTACATGTATTAATGGGAATGAGTGTTATTTTATGGGTCAGGGCGGGAGCATACTTTGAACAAAATTTAACCAAATAATAATTTGGCCCGCATATCATCATCCCATGCTGCCCGTTTTAGTTTACCTTTCATACTGTCTTTAACAGGAGACAGTTTAGCGATATTAAGCGCAAAACGTCGA
>JANELJ010000104.1 GCA_024511395.1 Gammaproteobacteria bacterium
TATTTATGTGAGCTTGTTTATATGTGTTTGGTCAGAACACCTGGATCTGGAGATTAAGTTAAGACACTTCTTTCTTTGTTCCGCTAATGTGGATCCAGTCACCTTCCTGCTCAATTTCATCCAGTTCAAACCATTTTTTATAGCAGGAGGCGACTTTATCAGCCTGTTCTGCCAAGATCCCGGACAGTACAATATGGCCTCCGGGCAGGACATGAGCAGCCAGTATAGAAGAGAGTTCCATTAAGGGAGCTGCCAGGATATTGGCCAGCAGGAGGGGGCATTGCAGATCAGGGTGTTTTTTATTAAATTCGTTAACTGACAGAGTTTCAATCTGGTTCTGTACCTGGTTTTTTTCTGCATTAGCCTGGGTGGCAATCAGGGCCTGTGGATCCAGATCAACTGCATAGACTCGTTGTGAACCCAGCAGGCTGGCGGCAATACCCAGAATGCCGGAACCACAGCCGTAATCAATGACATCAACAGGCTGATGAAAATGTTGATCCAGCCATTTTAGGCACAGGGATGTGGTAGGGTGGGTGCCAGTACCAAATGCCATGCCGGGATCCAGCATAATATTGACGGCATCAGGCTGGGGTGGTTCATGCCAGCTGGGGCAGATCCACAGGCGTTCTCCGAAGGGCATGGGTTTAAAATTATCCATCCATTCACGGATCCAGTCCTTGTCTTCCAGTGGATTAAGGGTGTAATTGGGAAGGGAGCCGAAGCCCTTTTCTATGCTTTTAAGTACGGCATCCATATCAGCATCGGCTTCAAACAGGCCGGTCAGCAGCAGTTCTTTCCACAGGGGAGTACTGCCGGGAGGTGGCTCAAAGATAGGTTCATCATGGGCATCCTGCATAGTCACGGCTGAAGCACCTGCCTGGGTTAGTAACTCAGACAGTTGCTCGCTATTACTATGGGTTGCTTCAAGGGTCAGCTGCAGCCAAGGCATGGGGCAGTGGTTTGTTAAAAAAACCGGGCCTACAGGCCCAGTTTTTTCTCAAGATAATGAATATTGGTACCACCGGCTTTAAAGGCATTGTCAGAAATAATGTCCTTTTGCAGATCGATATTGGTTTTAATACCGCCGATGACCATTTCATTGAGCGCTGTGTCCATACGGGCAATGGCAATATCACGAGTATTGCCGTAAGTAATTAGCTTGCCGATCATGGAGTCATAATACGGTGGTACCGTATAACCGCTGTAAATATGAGAATCGACCCGTACACCGGGGCCGCCCGGAGCATGATAGGTTTCAATGGGGCCGGGAGACGGCATAAAGGTTTTTGAATTCTCAGCATTAATACGGCATTCAATGGCATGGCCTGATATTTTGATGTCCGTCTGGGTAAAGCTCAGAGGCAGGCCGGCGGCGACCCTTAACTGTTCCCGTACCAGATCCACACCGGTAATAAATTCGGTTACCGGATGTTCGACCTGTAGACGGGTGTTCATTTCAATAAAGTAGAATTCACCGTTTTCGTATAAAAATTCAAAGGTACCGGCACCGCGGTAACCAATTTGACGACAGGCTTCAGCACAGCGCGAACCGATAAAATTACGGACTTCATCGGTAATGCCTGGAGCTGGGGCTTCTTCGACGACTTTCTGGTGGCGTCGCTGCATGGAGCAGTCACGTTCTCCCAGATGTACAGCATTGCCGTGTTCATCAGCAATAACCTGGATTTCGACATGGCGCGGTGTTTCCAGGTATTTTTCCATATACACTTCATCATTGCCGAAAGCGGCTCCCGCTTCGGTTTTGGTCAGGGAAATGGCATTAAGCAGTGCGGCTTCAGAGTGCACCACCCGCATGCCACGACCACCGCCGCCGCCGGAGGCTTTGACAATAACCGGGTAACCGATTTCACGGCCGATACGCATGTTTTCATCGGGGTCATCCCCTAAAGCACCGTTAGATCCGGGTACTGTCGGTACTCCGGCCTTGATCATGGCTTTAATGGCTTCGACCTTGTCACCCATGGTACGGATGGATTCGGGACACGGGCCGATAAAGACAAAGCCGCTTTGTTCAACACGCTCGGCAAAATCTGCGTTTTCTGATAGAAAACCATAGCCGGGGTGAATGGCTTCAGAATCCGTTACTTCAGCTGCGCTGATCAGGGCCGGAATATTCAGGTAGCTGTCTGTTGACGGTGCCGGACCGATACAGACCGATTCATCCGCCAGGATCACGTGCTTGAGGTTTCTGTCTGCCTCTGAATGAACCGCAACGGTTTTAATACCTAATTCACGGCAGGCACGCTGGATACGCAGTGCAATTTCTCCGCGATTGGCAATTACTATCTTCTCAAACATCTGAGGGTTCCATGTGTATAAATTGGATTGTTACAGGGCCGTATCAGTGTGACGGCCGTATTAACAAACCATCTGCATTATTGAACAGAATTATTCAATAATGCAGATGGTTTGCCCGTATTCTAGCGGTTCGCCGTTTTCAACGCAGATTGACTTAACGGTACCACTGACGTCGGCTTCAATCTGGTTAAGCAGCTTCATGGCTTCAATAATACAGATAGTATCGCCTTTGTTTACATGCTGCCCGACTTCAATAAAGGGGGCTGCACCGGGTGATGGGGCGCTGTAGTATGTACCGACCATAGGGGCTTTAACTTCATGACCGGTGGGCGCTTCAGTAGCGGCCGGAGCCGGTATTTCAGCGGCTGCCGGTGCTGCCGGGGCAGGTGCCTGCATCATGGCATATTCCTGGGAAGGCATCATGGCGGGTGCCGGGCTGTGACGGGAAATACGTACCGATTCTTCACCTTCGTGTATTTCAATTTCCGCAACTCCGGATTCGTCCAGCAGTTCAATGAGTTTCTTAATTTTACGGATGTCCATAACTTAAACCTTGGTTTAATATGTTGAGTCTATGAGGCTAATAGCTAATTTAAAAGCAGTATCAGCCCCTGTTTATCAGGTTTGTTCTGCCAGATGGGCAAAAGCATACTGTAAAGCCAATTCATACCCTTTCGGCCCGAGGCCGCTGATCACGCCAATAGCTATATCAGAGAAAAAAGACTGGTGGCGAAAAGCCTCTCTTTTATAGACATTGGACAGGTGCAGTTCAATAAAGGGGATACTGACACCCAGCAGCGCATCTCTTAAAGCCACACTGGCGTGGGTAAAGGCGGCCGGGTTAATAATAATAAAATCGGTACCATTGTTATAAGCCTTATGAATAGCATTAATCAGTTCAGATTCTGCATTGCTTTGTAGGCATTCAAGTTTATGCCCCGCAGTCTGAGCCTGTTGGGTTAAAGTACTATTGATATCATCCAGAGACTGGTGGCCGTAATGAGCTGGTTCCCGGGTACCTAAAAGATTTAGGTTTGGACCATTTAATACGAGTATTTTAGCCATCTCAAAAAACCTGAAGACTTATAAAATGAGAATGGACGTTAATTCTTGCCGCGATCTTGCTTGCTTTTGATGCTATATGATAGCTATTCGTATTATCCATAAGAATCTTTTCAAAACAGACCTGAAACAGGGCGATTATCGCAACAATCTATCCAAATTTTCAATTATTGTGCAATATAAGCCTGCTTTTGTCCAGTGAAAATAGCAAATTTATATAAACTTACCCTGTTCGCAACAAATACCGGCATAATGACAGCAAAATTAGTAAATAACGAAGAATTAATTTAAGGGTTTACCCGTATTATAGCAATGGTTTAATAATACTGAGCAATTTTGAAAGGGTCATTAAGCCGCCGGCTCGATAACGGATAATGCCATTTTTATCAATAATAATGGTATAGGGTAGGGCACCGGTCTGATTACCGTATTGATAGGAAATTTTCATGGCACTGTTTTCACCCACCAGAATAGGGTAGGGTACTTTAAACTGCTTAACAAACTTAGCTACTTTATGGCGGTCATCTGTGCCGACCCCGACAATAACCAGTCCCTGATCACGGTATTGCTGATAAACAGCTACAAAATCTGGTATTTCCCGTCGACAGGGAGGACACCAGGTGGCCCAGAAATTAAGCACCACCACCTTGTCATTCCACTGAGAAAAATTCTGGATATTGCCCTGTAAATCAGGCAGGCTGAAATTTTGCCGTTTAAGAACATGGCTTTTGCTGATAACTTCTGTCTGTCCAGTGTCTTTACTGGAAAAGTCGCTGTAGGACAGCCATATTCCACCAAGTATAAGTACCAAGGCAAAAGCAAAAACAGGTTTATTCATAATGTAGATTTTTTATAAGGCTGTCCGGGTTAAGGCTACTGACTGGAAAAACGTTTAACATGTTCAGCAAATGCATCGCCGTCCTTATAACCGACAACTCTGAAATTACGGTTTTCTCTTGAAGCCGGATCAAAAAACAGAATAGCCGGCGGAGCCGGTACCTGAAAATGTTTCAGTAATGCCTCATCAACAGTATCCATTTCCGTTACATCAGCCTGTAATACTACAAAATTATTCAGAGCATTAATAACCTTTGGTGATTTAAAGGTCGTGTTTTCCATGCTTTTGCAATAAGTACACCAGTCGGCATAAAAATCCAACATCACCCGTTTGTTCTGCGCTTTGGCCTGAGCTAGCTTTTTATTCAGATCTTCTACTGACTTAATGCGCTCGAAACTGACATGCCAGGGAATAGCCGGCTGGCCGGGCATTGTGCTGCTATAACCCATGTGTCCCTGCAGGGGGCGTAAATAATCGGTATTACCGCTGGAGGCACCGACAATCATGACACTGGCATAAAGCATCATAATCAGGCCTAAAGACTTCCACAGCTTGCCCCAGCCGGTAGTATTTTCATGAACAGGGGTCAGTGCACCCATATAGACACCGGAGGTAAAGATCAGGACCGCCCACAGCCAGATAATAACAATTTCCGGCAATACCCGCTCCATCATCCAGATGGCCACGGCCAGCATGCTGACCCCAAATACCGCTTTCACAGTATCCATCCAGATACCAGCACGAGGCATAAGTTTACCGGCTGAGGTACCGATAATAATCAGTGGTACACCCATTCCCAGACTCATAACAAACAGAGCGCTGCCGCCGAGCACCGGATCACCGGTCTGGCTGATAAACAGTAAAATACCCATTAACGGAGGAGCCATACAGGGACCGACAATAAGTGCTGATAACACCCCCATAATAGCCACCCCGATTAAGGTGCCGCCCTGCTGTTTATTACTGAATTCTGATAGTTTGGACTGTATAGAAGAAGGCAGCTGCAGGTTATAAAAGCCGAACATGGACAGCGCCAGAGCAATAAATACCAGAGAAAAACCGGTCAGCACCCAAGGGTTCTGGAACAGCACTTGGAAGTTGGCACCGGAAATACCGGCAATCACACCCACAATGGTATACACCACGGCCATGGACAGCACATAGACTACGGACATGACAAAGGCCTTGCTGCCGGCACTGCTGCCCTGACCGGCAATAATACCGGACAGGATTGGGATCATGGGAAATACACAAGGAGTAAAGGCCAGGCCCAGGCCAATGGCAAAAAAGGTTAACAGGGCAAGAAAGGTGTTTTCCGAACTCAGCAGTCCGGCCAGGGCATTCTGTTCAGACTGTACCTGAGCTTCATTCTTAGAAACAGGGTTTTTAACAACAGATTTGACTATGTTTTTAACCGGAACGGTATTATTGGAAATGGCTGAAAAACCGGAAATATCCAGCTCAACGGTTTTGGTGATTTTAGGGTAGCATACACCGGATTCAGCACAGCCTTGGTAACTGACTTTAACAGCTAAAGGCTGGGAAGGATCGCCCTTACCGGCAATGGGAATATACAGCACCAGATCGTGGGCATAAACCTCATAATCACCTAGGTATTCATCACTTTTCTGTTTATCGGGCGGGTACTTTATTTCTCCAATGGAAAAGGTATTATCGCCAACCACTTTAAATTTAAACTTGTCTCTGTACAGATAGTACTTGTCTGCAATGGCCCAGATGGCCTGCAGGTGATTCGGTTTGTCAGGATTGACAGAAAGGGAAAATTTAAAGGCTTCTTCAGGGCTGAGCAATTCGTCCCCCGGCAGAGCTTCATCAGAGCCCAGATTAGCCAGCTCATTTAAAGGGGTCGGAGCACTGGCAGCGGGTTTAACCTTTTCAGTTACAGGCTTCTTAGCAACTGGAGCTGGTTGTTTAAAGTGAACAGCCTGTTTTAACGGTGGGTAGCAGATACCACCGGCTGCACAGCCCTGAGTTTTGGCTAGTAAGGTTAAGGCTGCGCCTTTTTCCTTATCAGAGCTGAAGGGAATTTTAGCAATTAATTCATGTTTATAGACCTGAATCTTGCCGAAATAAGGGGCATCCTTGGTCTCACTGGGTGACAGTTTTACTTCGCCAATGCTCAGGCTGCCATCCTTTGGTTTAAAGGCAACCTTGTCTCGGTACATATAATAGTCATCAGCAATTTTCCAGCGTACTTCCAGTTGATTACCATCAGGACTAGTGATTACTTTGGCAGGCTGAAGCTGAAAAGCCTGTTCCGGCTGCAGAAAATCGTTTTCTGCCCAGCTGCAGGCGGAACTCACAACAAGGAGCAGAAACAAAATAAAACGTATTGATGACATATTAAAGAACCACTTTTATTAGTTGTTATATTGAGTTTTTATAATTATTTCGTAAAGGGCATCTCAGGCTTATCCATAAGCGAACTGATTCAGGATAGTTATTTTATACTATTTTCCAGCCAATTAAGATATTCCAGTAAACCACTACTTATGTCCAGTGCAATAATCTCCGGCACTTCATAAGGATGCAGTGATTTTATCACCTTTTCCAGTACCGGATATTTCTCCTTACTGGTTTTAATCAGCAGCATATTTTCTCTGGCTGATTCCACATTATCCTGCCACTGATACACCGAATAAACCGGAGGCATAACATTCACACAGGCCGCCAGCCTTTGTGCCACAATATTTTCTGCAATACTAATGGCATTCTCTTCGCTGGGGCTGGTACATAAAACCAGCTGAAACTGCTGTTCCGCTGTGTTATCTTGTTGTGACATAAAAAAGCCCTTCTGCCCTATTAATACCTTAAAGTAGCAGGATTTTATGTTACCTCCGGGTGTTTAGCAAATACATATCTGTCTAAAGTTTAGAGTTTCAGCTCCCCCAAAAAGGAGAATCATTTAAAATTTATTGATTACCTCAGTTAACCGATAGTCCGTAACAGGAACCGTGTATCCCTTGCTAAAGCCGCCGTGAATCCATCCATGGATGCTTTTCGACAGCCTCCCTGCTGTCGAAACTTCATCAAGGGACACCTGGCCCCTGTTACTCCGAGGTAAACAAAATAATTCAGTAAAAACAGGAAAAAAATGTAAAAAAAAGCAAAAAACAGTTGACAAAAATTCGGCAGCATTGCTGCTTCTTAAAAGAGCTATCTTTTAAGAAGCGGCCTTCAGTAAGAAAAAACAAACTTCTGGAGGTCGCAATGCACACCAAAGGATACAGCAATATCCCCGGTGAACTGTTTTATTACATAACA
>JANELJ010000338.1 GCA_024511395.1 Gammaproteobacteria bacterium
AGCGTTCAGCGTTCAGAAAAAAATTAAAATATTTTGCACAAACTTAAAGATAAATTCTGTTGCTCTGGCTCTTTCTGAACGCTGAACTCTCAGCGCTGAACGCTGCTCTTATCCTTCCTGCCCATCCACCCGCGGCGCACTCAGAATCGGCGTATAAGCCAGACTAAACAATACAAACGCAACAACCCATAGCGTAATAGATATCTCAATCCACAGCACATACTGGCTCATGGCAATCAGAGGCATAAATACCCGCAGTAGTGCTGCAATAAATAACAGGTAGAAACCCCATACAGCAAATTTAGGCGGTACCATTTCCCGGCCGGTGTGGCCCAGGGAAACGCGGGCCATCATGCCGTAGGTGGTGATGCCGATTACACCGACAGTCCAGGCATGGATGGCCAGGTTATTAGTTACCAGCTCTAGTCCTACAAGCAGTTTCATGGCAAAACCGATAATCAGCCATAAATAACCGGCATACAGTACCCAGAGTATGGGGATATTAAGCACGGGTTTAGAAAACCAAGGCATAACCCGCATAAAATGCGCCACCAGCATTACTGCTGCAAGCAGAGCAATAATCAGACCGTTAAGGACAAAGAGATCGGCCAGTCCCAGTAACACCAATGTGTAAAGCAGCACTTTTTCCAGTAAAGGACGTTCCACTACCTGGGTGCCGGGTACTACAACCCGGGTAAAAAAAGGCATTACTCTGCCAGTCAGAACCTGGATTATCATTAAAATACTGTACAGCGTCAGGGTATTACCCAGGATTAGAGTACCCGTAGTTATCCCAAGATGCTGTAACTGCACCAGAATATCGGCCAGCATAAAGGTTGAAATAATAACCACCATAATAATATTATGCCATTGCTTTGCTTTTATAATGGGATGGGCAATAGCTAGGGCCAGTAATAGAAAAAAACTGATATCCACCAGGGCAATTAACATACCCGGTACAGGTGTAAAAGGCAGGATACGAGCCAGCAGCCAGACAAGAGCCAATATGGCTAATGGTGTTTTTGTAATGGTCTGCACACCGGTCCAGTTCCTAACGGCAGTCAGTAAAAAGCCAGCAATAACGGCTGAAGCGTAACCAAACAGCATCTCATGACTGTGCCAGTCTATAAAACCGTAATAATTATTCAGATGCAGGGTGTTGGTGTACATCAGAGCCCACAGGCTCATTAACACAACCGCTGACCACCCGGCTAACAGGAAAAAAGGCCGAAAGCCCAGGTTAAACATGGCAAAACTGCTGGTTAGCTTCTCATTGATCTGTAACAACACAATAGTCCTCAAAACGGGTAAATCCAGAAGAGCTCATTAGAACAATATTTAACCAGCAAGTGAATGACCAAGATCAAGGGGCAAAAATAGGATACTGGTGGACAGGCAGGATCAATAGCTATGGGCAAATGCCCGGACCTCTATATTTAATAACTGAATACTACAGCAGGGGCTTTGTAATGAGCTACATAAACAATATAGGCAAACACCACAACCGCAGCAAGCGCTGCTGTTGCCCGAAGGTTTTTTGTTTTTGCCCATTTTAAGGCCACCATACCTAGCAAAATATACAGACACAGGCCAATAATTTTTTCTGCCATCCAGAAAGTTGTAAAAGGATTAAGACCCAGTAAGTACACCATGAACAGGGCACTGACAAGCAGTATGCTATCAACCATATGCGGCACTTTTTTAAACCAGTAACGATTCTGATAAGGTGAATCTCTGTGTTTCAATATAACACGGATAATAAAGCCGGTGATTGACAGAGAGATAGCAGTGACGTGGATTAATTTGGTAATTTCAAATAAGGTCATTTGGGAGTTAGGTTTAAGGTTTTAGGATAGAGGAAGTTATTTGATAACTAAAAAAGCCCTTCTTAGAAACACAGTATTCCACGATAGTATTTTTCTGTCCTGATAGTAGAGTTATAACCTGGTTTTCCATTTATCAAGATCTCTTCTTGCGTGCAGTACAGCAAGAACAATTATAGTATTACTATTAACCATAACCAGATAATATAAGCCAAAAGGAAAACGTTTCAGTGATCTGTCAACACTTTCCCGGACACTTTTTTTAAGCCATTTTCTGTAGTTCTTCGTAATCTTTAGGTGATAAATAATCATTGGCAGAATGCAGTCTTTCCCTGTTATAAAAGACTTCA
>JANELJ010000339.1 GCA_024511395.1 Gammaproteobacteria bacterium
CCGACAATCAGAATAGATGAGAGTGATATGAAAACTCTCTGTATTTAGGTAAATGACTGGGTTCTTATCCAGATCTCAGGTTAACTACTTGTTTTCCCGGTTTTCAATCAGCTCTTCAACCACCGATGGATCAGCCAGAGTTGAAGTATCACCCATGTTATCCAGTTCGTTACTGGCTATCTTACGCAAAATACGGCGCATGATTTTACCGGAACGGGTTTTAGGCAGGCCGGGGGCCCACTGGATAAAGTCAAGGGTGGCAATGGGACCAATTTCCTTACGTACCTGTTTAACCAGTTCGATTTTAAGTTCATCGGTGGCTTCAACGCCCTTAACCAGGGTGACATAAGCGTAAATACCCTGACCCTTGATATCATGAGGAAAGCCAACTACCGCAGCTTCTGCTACAGCCTGATGCAGCACCAGGGCACTTTCAATTTCAGCTGTACCCAGACGGTGGCCGGAAACATTGAGCACATCATCAACACGACCTGTTATCCAGTAATAACTATCGGCATCACGACGACAGCCGTCACTGGTAAAGTAATGACCAGGATAGGTTTTGAAATAGGTGTCAATAAAGCGTTCATGATCGCCGTAAATGGTACGCATCTGTGCCGGCCAGCTGGCACTGATTACCAAGGCACCGGATGCTTCACCTTCCATAATATTACCGTCAGGATCTATCAGGTTGGGCTTAACACCAAAGAAGGGTTTGGATGCAGAGCCGGGTTTAAGTGCGGTTGCACCGGGCAGAGGAGTGATCATAAAACCGCCGGTTTCAGTTTGCCACCATGTGTCTACAATAGGACAGCGGGCATCGCCGACGACATTGTAATACCATTCCCAGGCTTCCGGGTTAATGGGTTCGCCAACAGAACCCAGTAAACGCAGGCTGGCACGGGAGGTTTTCTTGACCGGCTCATCACCTTCACTCATTAAGGCACGAATAGCGGTTGGAGCGGTATAGAAGATATTGACCTTGTGCTTGTCCACGACCTGCCAGAAGCGGGAGGCATCAGGATAACTGGGAATACCTTCAAACATCAGGGTGGTGGCACCATTGGCCAGTGGTCCGTACAGGATATAACTATGACCGGTGATCCAGCCAACATCCGCAGTACACCAGTAAATATCACCTTCCTTATAATCAAAGGTGTATTTATGTGTAACCGCAGTATACAGCAGGTAACCGGCTGTGGTGTGCTGAACACCTTTGGGTTTGCCGGTAGAACCGGAGGTGTACAGAATAAATAATGGATCTTCAGCATCCATGACTTCTGGTGTGCAATCAGTACTAACCGTTTCTGCGATTTCGTGATACCAGACATCGTGCTGGTCATTCCAGTCAATACTGCCTTTGGTATGCTGAATGACCAGCATAGTATGAACATTAGGACACTGTGCAACGGCTTTGTCGGCATTGCATTTTAAGGGGATATTTTTACCACCGCGTACGCCTTCATCTGCTGCGATAACAATCTGGCAGTCGGAATCAAGAATACGGTCTTTTAGAGCTTCCGGTGAGAAACCACCAAAAACCACTGAATGGATAGCACCAATTCTTGCACAGGCCAGCATGGCATAAGCGGCTTCCGGGATCATGGGCATATAGATACAGATTCGATCGCCTTTTTTGGCACCGCGGGCTTTCAGGACATTAGCAAATCGATTGACGTTATCGGACAGCTGCTGATAGCTTATGTGTTCTGATTTATTTGGGTCATCACTTTCCCAGATAATGGCAGTCTGATCGGCATGTTCAGGCAGGTGACGGTCAATACAGTTATAAGTGACATTCAGTTTAGCCCCTTCAAACCATTTGATACTGATATCATCGGCACCAAAATGCCAGTCGCTGACCTTGTCCCATTCTTTGTCAAAACTCAGAAATTCCTTTGCCATATCGCCCCAGAAGGTATCGGGATCATCAATGGACTGCTGATACATGCTGTTATATTTTTCTTCATTAATCCAGGCATTTTCTGTAATTGCGGGTGGAATCGGATAGACCTTATCTTCTGCCATTGTGTACTTTCCTTATAAAAACTAAAGTTTAGAGCGACAGCTCACCCTTGAGAGTCCTGTTTCGCTCATACGTTCTTTAACAATTTGTTTATAACCAGCTGTTTTGAAATTGTTTTTATAACAAATCTTCAAATCGC
>JANELJ010000105.1 GCA_024511395.1 Gammaproteobacteria bacterium
TCACGGCGGCTTCAGCAAGGGATACACGGTTCCTGTTACGGACTATTGGTTAACTGAGGTAATCAATAAATTTTAAATGATTCTCCTTTTTGGGGGAGCTGAAACTCTAAACTTTAGTTATTTTATGATTACGTTTATAACGTGAAAATTTAGTGGTTTTATAAGCCCCTTCAGAGACAAACTGGCCCAGCAGCAAAAATTCCTCTTTGCTGCGGGTTCTTCCGGTGTAACGCATAACCCGTTTGCCGGTCAGATCAAAAAAAGCAATAACGGGTGTGGCTCTTACCCGGTTCTCCTTAAAGGCAAAGTCTTTCTGGGTGGCAGTTTTACCCTGAAAATTGGTAATTTCTATATCACCTTCTATATCCACCGCAAAGTTAAGAAAATTCTTTTTATAATATGCCTGAACATCCGGCTGGTTAAGGACATTTTTTTTCATCCAGTGACAGAAGGGACATTCATCCATTTCAAAAAAGATAAAAATGCCTTTTTTACCCTGTTCTCTGGCAGTAGCCAGTTCCTCGGAAAAATCACCAAAGGTGGAATCAAAAAAATACTCTTCTGGCGGCAGAGTTTTAGCGGCATAGACATTGATGCTGAACAGCATCAATAAAAAAATAAATAATAAGGGTTTATATGAGCTTATCTGATACATAGCAATAGCCTTAATCGTTATTATTATCTGGTTATTTTGATTGAGCCTGTGTGTATTGGGTAATAATTTTATTAATGCGTCTTTCATCAACCATCCCGGTAATACGTTTAACAATATCCTCTTCCGGACTGATTAAAATAGATGTCGGCAGCCCCCTGGGTTCGCCAAGGGCATCAATAATTTCCTGATTAACACGGGTAACAGGATAGGAAACCAGGTAGACATTAATAAATTTTTTCAGTTTTTCATCTTTTAAGCCCGGTTCATAGTTAATCCCGATAACGACAGCATCATCATGTTCCAGATGATAATCGGACAGATCCGGAATTTCATGTCGGCATGGCGGACACCAGGTGGCCCAGAAGTTAACCAGCACCCATTTTCCCTTATAGTCTGACAGGCTGTGTTTCTGACCTTCCAGATCAGTGAAGTTAAAATTAACCGCATTTGCGGACAGGCTGAAAAAAACCATACTCAGAAACAGAGTATTAATAAAAAGACGTTTTAGCATTAAGATTCTCTGGTTAAATAATTATCCCTGATCATACAGGGAAAATATCGTTTTTACCGGCCGGTTTAATTCCTGAGCCAGGGCTTTATTGGTTTGACTAATAATACTTGATAAAGGTTCATCTGTAACCTGTTTTGGCAGTGAATAAGGTAAGTTTAAATACAGATTCCATAAAGTAATATTATCCAGATCCCGACTCAACGCCCAGTTATTGTCTTCAGTTCGATGAATCCAGTTCCTGCTTTCCAGTTTATTAAGAATGGCATCAAGGTTAGCCTCAAAATGCAGTACTGCCTCGGCATATAACTGCTGCTCACTGACTGTTCTGCCCTGTTGAGAGGCCAGGTATAATAAACGAAGAATATGGAACACCGAGATAAAACTATGGTGGAACAGATGCTGTTCAGAGAGTGTAAAATCAAATAAGGCCATACAGCGGGTAGTCATTGCACCGAGCAGCGTCACCAGCCAGGAAATATAAATCCAGATCAGAAATATGGGTAAGGTTGAAAGTGCCCCGTATAAACTGTTGTAGGTATTGTTATTAGAGATATAAAACGCAAAACCTTTTTTTGACAGTTCAAATAGCAGTGTTGCGGTTACACCTCCAACCAGCGCATGATAGAAGTTAACCCGGGTATTGGGAATAATCAGGTAAATCAGTGTAAAAGCTAGCAGGGTCAGCAGTACCGGAATCATTGCCAGGGTTTCTGCCTGCAGCCCAACCAGGTCGGCGGCATTGGTCAGTAGCGGTAGCGACGTTATGTAAGAAGTTATCATCAGGCTGATACCAATAAGCAAGGGGCCAAGAGTCAGGGTCGCCCAGTAAATCAGAAAGGTACGCGGCAGGTTTTTGCTGCGTTTTGCTTCCCATATCCGGTTTAAGGAGCGATCAATCTGCCACATCAGCATCAGGGCAATAATAAACAGGCTGATTAAGCCGAACAGGGTTAGTCTGGAGGCTTTACCCACAAACTCATGAAGATACTCCTGTATGACTTCACTAGATGAAGGTACAAAATTCTCAAAAACAAAACGCTGAACCTCAGCAAACAGGTTATCAAATACATCAAAAGATGAAAAACCGGCAAATACAACCGCCATCAGGGGAACCAGGGATAACAGGGAGGTGTAACTTAAAGAAGCGGCCGTTTCCGTACAGCGCTGCTGGTAAAATCGCTGCAGTACAAACCAGTAAAACTGAAACAGGCGCTTAAAATAGCTCATAGTATAAAGGGGGAACAGGCTTGCTCTTAATTTAGGGATAAACACTGATTTATTTTGGATAATAGCCAGAACAGATCATAATATTAGTTTATGATCAAAAAAGGGAGCAAAGGCCCCCTTTTTATTACTTAACGCTTTAACTGGTTAAACAGCAACAGGCCTTAAATGCTTTTTAACAAACTTACAGGATTGCATCAGGATTTGCTAAAACGTTCTTTAACTGCCTTGTCCTGTTCAATACTTTGCTTTTTGGCCATTTCAGTCTGGTCCAAAGCTTTATCCGCCAGAACACGAGCCTTATCAACATCGCCAGCAGCCAGAGCTTTTTCTGCCTTTTTTATAATTTTGCCGGTATCTCTCCAGGTATAATTACCTTCAATAGCGGTATTAAGAGCAGATTTAGCTTCTGCAATAAGCTGTGCCGCTTCCTGTTGTGAATTACTGGCTGTATTAGTTGATGTATTGGAACAACCTACTGTAATACCCAGTGCTAAAGTAACCACCCCCAGAAACTTAGCATAGTTTTTAAATTTCATTCTTCTTATGACTCCTGATTTATATTGATTCGGTCGGTTTTGTTTATTAAGCTATTAATCTTTCACCCGGAGAAATTTCAGGGTAAAAAGTCTATCTGTCATTTACACCTTTAAATACCAAGAATAAATACAGATAATGTTTCAGTGACCTTAAAACAGAAGGTATCATTGACCAGTTAAAGTGTCAAGACAACAGTAAATATTTAAGTCTGAATAAACATAAAACAATGTACTAATATAGCCTTTTTTGAAAGACTTTTAATATTTAAATCAGCATTTATCATATTTTTTATCTGTTTTCCCTTAAAATCAGATAAAAGCCCTATTAATCTGCAGCTTTTATGAGACTCCTATTATTATGTCGCAAATTTTGATTCTGTTTTATTCACGCCATGGCGCAACCGCTGAAATGGCCCGCCTAATTGCCCGCGGTGTAGAAAAAGTACCGGGGATGTCTGCCCTGCTCAGAACTGTTCCGGAAGTTTCTACAGTCTGTGAAGCAACTCAAGACAGCATACCTGACAGTGGTGCTCCGTATGTCGATAACGATGATCTGGCTAACTGCTCAGGACTGATCCTTGGCAGCCCGACCCGCTTTGGCAATATGGCTGCGCCCATGAAGTATTTTATTGATTCAACTTCAACTAACTGGATGTCAGGACACCTGGCCGGGAAACCTGCGGCTGTTTTCACCTCAACCTCCAGCCTGCATGGCGGCCAGGAAGCTACCCTGTTATCCATGATGCTCCCACTGATGCATCACGGTATGATCCTAGTGGGAACACCCTATAGTGAAACCGAACTGATTGCCACCAGAACCGGCGGCACGCCTTATGGCCCCAGTCATCTGGCAGGCAAGGACAGCAACCAGCCCATCAGCAACGATGAAAAAAACCTGTGTATTGCCACAGGTCAGCGAGTCGCTGAAATTGCAAAAAAGCTGGAAGTGGATTAAAAACATGCCTGAAATGAATTCTGAAAAACAGGAAAAACTGATTTTATACCAGAATATTGCATTAACAGGCTATTTTTCACTGTTTTTGATTTTAATGCTGAATATTATCTGGCTTATTCCTTCGGCTCACTTTCCTACGGCACTGGTGTTACTGGTTATTTGCACACCCCTGCTGTTTCCCATGCGGGGACTGCTCAATAGTAAAACCTATACCTACCAGTGGGCCAGTTTTCTGTCACTTGCCTACTTTGCCCATGGTATTACCGAGATCAGCGCCCACCCTGATGTCTGGTATGCCGGTCTTCTGGAAACACTGGCCTCGATGATGATGTATCTGGGCTGTGTACTGTATGCCAGGGTCTTTAAACAGGAGAAAAAGCGGCAGCTAAAAGAATAGAGTGAGGAGTCTGAAGGACAGAGAAGTTAAGACAGATAACTTTTGATAAACGGTATGGTCAGCTTACGCTGTTCTGCAAGGCTGGCATAATCCAGTTTATCCAGCAGTGCCATTAACTGGTGCATGCTGCGGCTGCTGTGTTTTAGAATATAGGCTGTGACTTCATCATTCATGCTTAAGCCACACTGAGATGCCCGCTGCTTCAGAGCTGCGGCTTTACCCTTATCATCCAGAGGCTTAAGCTGGTAAGTCAGCCCCCAGCTTAGACGGGAGCGTAAATCTGGCAGCTTAATACCCAAATTAACAGCACTGTTTGAAGCGGCCAGAACCAGTCTACAGTCGCTATCACGCATACGATTAAATAAATGAAACAGGGCTTCTTCCCAGTGAGCATTCCCACAGATGGCATCCAGCTCATCCAGACACACCAGATCCATAGCTTCCAGTCCGTCCAGCATTTGCGGTGATAATTCCTGGTTATCAGCCAGGGGGATATAAAAAGCCGTCTGGTTCTGTGCCAGATAATACTGGGTTACGGCCTGTAACAGGTGGCTTTTACCGGAGCCAGATTCACCCCACAGATAAATAAGCCACTCGGAGTCATCCTGCAGTGAGTGCAGTAACTGTTGATTGTCAGCGACTATAAAACTCTCAAACACAGCATATTCAGGAGCCTGAAAGGACAGAGGCAGTTGGGTATTCATAAGCCGGTTGTATCAATTCCTGGGTGATATTATTTATTAAAGCAGGTATTATATCGCAATTATGCTGTCAGGCCCTATTACCGATATTCCACTACAGTCACTTGATACCCGCTTATTTGAAAACACGCCGGTTAAGGCAAGTAATAACAGGCCAACGCTTTCTGTTTCCATATTAAGAACCGATAAAACGAGTCCTTTAATTTCCGGAAATAAGTGGTTTAAATTAAAATACAGCCTTCTGGATGCTCAGCAGCAGGGTTACAACACACTGCTGAGTTTCGGCGGCCCCTACTCCAACCATCTGCATGCCCTGGCCGGGGCCGGCAAACAATACCATTTTAAAACTATTGGTATTATCCGAGGTGAAGAACATTGTTCTCTTAACTCTGGTTCTCTTAACCCTACTCTGATCGATCTTAAAACCCTGGGCATGCAGCTGTACTATATAAACCGCCAGGAATACCGCAAAAAACATGAGCCTGAGTTTATCAGGCACTTACTGGGCCGGCTCAAAACAGAAAACTATCTGACCAGTAACGAAGCGGTTTACCTGATACCGGAGGGCGGTACCAATGCTCTGGCAATTAAAGGTACAGCTGAAATAGCCGAACTGATCCCGGATAATACTGACTATGTCTGTGTGGCCTGCGGTACCGGCGGGACTCTTGCCGGGATTATTCACGGACTGAATAATAAACACGCCCGTACAAAGATTCTGGGCTTCCCTGCTTTAAAAGGTGCACAATTTCTGGAACAGGAAATCAATAAGCTGCTGAAACTGCTTCCACACTCACCACCAACAGTTAAAGCACAAAAAAACTGGGAACTGGTTTATGATTATCATTTTGGCGGGTTTGGTAAAATGACACCTGAGCTGGCCCAGTTTATAATTGAATTTGAACAAAAACATTCAATACCACTGGATCCTGTGTACACAGGGAAAATGATGTATGGTATTGTAGAACTCATTAATAATAATTATTTTCCGCCGCACAGCCGGATCCTGATCATTCACTCTGGTGGCCTTCAGGGTCGCAGAGGCATGGAAGCAAAAATAAAAGAGCTTGCTGGATACCCTGGTGACAATATACCTTGATAACAGAAACAGGTGGAACACCACTAAATACTACTAACGAGATAAACAAACATTCATGGAACTCACCAATACAATTTTGCATCTCTTCCCGAAATTAAACGAAGCGATCAGCAAAGATGGTATCAATATTCTTAAACACTCTCAACAAATTACTATCCCTGAAGGCACCACTATTTTTCATCAGGGTGATCAGTGTTTAAACTACCTGCTGGTCATTGTCGGTTCGGTTAAAGTGTTTACCCGTGCTGAAAATGGCCGAGAAATTGTGCTTTATCATATTAGTAGTGGCGGTTCCTGTGTGTTAACCACATCCTGCCTTATTTCATCTGAAGACTATCCCGTTGAAGGCGTCACCGAAACGGATGTCGTGGCACTGGCTATTCCTAAACCAATATTTGAACAGTATATGGCAGAATCCAAAGCCTTTCGCAAGCAGGTATTTCACTCCTATGGTGATCGCCTGATTAAATTAATTACCCTGGTAGAAGAAATCAGCTTCGCCAAGCTGGATATACGCTTGGCCAAGTATCTGCTAGAGAATGGTTCCGTTAATACGCCCATACGCACTACTCACCAGGCTCTGGCTACGGAACTGGGATCGGCCCGTGAAGTGATCAGCCGTCAGCTGAAAGAGTTTGAAAATAAAGGCTGGGTATTACTAAGCCGGGGTAAAATTGAAATTACCAATCATGACGCTCTGGCTAACCTGCTGGCACATTAAACTCTCCTAAACACTTTAATATTTCTCGAATTCCACTTTTAAGTGACATTGTCACTTAAAGCTTCAGTATTTTCTGTAAAAATATAATCACATTAAAAAAGAAAACTACTGGAGCTTATAATGAAAAACTTTGGTGGCATCGATAAAATCTTACGCATTATTGTGGGTATTGTCTTAATTGCAGGGGTATTTGTACTGCCTGATGTACTTAACCCCTGAGGCTAGATTGGTATAGTACCATTATTAACAGGTCTGTTTAATTTCTGCCCTATGTATCCTTTTCTGGGTATAAATACATCTAAAAAATAAATAACGCTGAAATCTGTCGTTATTGACCTAAAACTCAGGAGGCTTTGCCGTCATCCTGTTTATTCTGCTGATATTTTTTCTGGCAATACTCCTGCAGACATTTTTCCAGAACAGTTTCCAGTCGATCCAGTAATCCGTCCGGAATTGAATCTTCACCATGTTTTAACTGCCATTCTTTTATAAAGAGCAAGCAGTGATCCAGCTCATTTAGTTCTTTATCCTGCGTCATCATTCCTGTCTCTATTATCTGCTTAATGTACTATTACATTACTGCTATAGAAACAGCTTAAACCAGAAACAGAAATTTTACTTGCCTTTACAC